>CAIPVK010000024.1 GCA_903868455.1 uncultured Opitutia bacterium | reverse complement strand
TCGTAGCGGCTGGAGACCCAGAGGACGAGGCCGACCAAGGTCCAGAGGCCGACGGTGCTGAGGATGCGGTCCTTCATGCGGAGGGGGAGGCGGCGGGGCGGACCTGGCCGCCCGTCATGCCGAAGCGGCGCTCGCGCCCGGCGTATTCGGCGAGCGCGGCCTCGAGGGCCTCCTTGCCGAAGTCCGGCCAGAAGGTCGGCGAGATGACGATCTCGGCGTAGGCGGCCTGCAGGAGGAGGAAGTTGGAGAGGCGGCACTCGCCCGAGGTGCGGATGATCAGGTCCGGGTCGGGCAGACCCGCGGTCTCGAGGCGCCCCGCGAGGGTCTCCCAGGTGATGGACGCGGGGTCGAGCGTCCCGGCCGCGGCGTCCGCCGCCAGCGACTTGGCGGCGCGCACGGTCTCCTGGCGCGAGCCGTAGTTCAGGGCGATGACGAGGTCGAAGGCGGTGTTGTCGCGGCTCGAGGCGACGGCTTCCTGGATCGGCACGCGGATGAAGTCCGGCATCGCGCCGAGGTCGCCGATGGTGCGGAAGCGGACCTTGCGCTTCGAGAGCCGGTGGAGGTGGAGCCGGAGCACCCACTCGCCCAGCTTGAAGAGGCCGCCGACCTCCTCCGCGGGTCGGCGCCAGTTCTCGGCGGAGAAGGCGTAGAGCGTCAGGCAGCGCACGCCGCGGTCGATGGCGGCGTCGACCACCTCGATCAGGCGCTCCGCCCCGCGGCGATGGCCCTCGAGCCGGGGAAGCCCGCGGCGCTCGGCCCAGCGGCCGTTGCCGTCCATGATGATGCCCACGTGCGCGGGCACCCGGGAGGCGGGGTCGGACGGCGCGGTCATCGGCTCAGGGTCGCTGGGTGGCGATGAGCACGCCGGGGAAGCCCGCCTCGCGCGCCGCGTCCGTCAGGTCGGCCAGCGACTGGAGGGTGAGCGAGCGGTCGGCCTTCGCCAGCACGGGCAGGGCCCTGCGGCTGGGGTCGGCGGCGAGGCGCCGGAGCTCGGCGCCGAGCGCGGCGCGGCCCTGCAGGATGCGACCCTCGAGCAGGTAGACGCCCTCGCCCTGGGCCGAGACGAGGGTGGCGACCGCGCCCACGCGGGCGAGGTCGGGCGAGGAGGACGCCGGCAGGTGGGAGGGCGTCGCGACGGCCCGGTCGTCGAGCGCGAGGTAGACGCCGGGAAGGCGGACCAGGGGGGCCGTCGCCGCGGCGGTCAGGGCCAGGGCGGCGAAGGCCGCGAGCAGGGCCGTCGCGGGAAGGGCGGGGCGGCCGGCGGGCGCGCGGTCGACGATGCCGAGGGGGCTGCTCATGCCTGGCGCTTGCGCTCGGCGGCCTGCTCCTCGGGGAGCTCGTGGCGGACGAAGGTGATGAGGGACCAGGCGGCCGTCTCCATCTCGATGGCGATGGCGCGGACGCGGCCGGAGAGGAAGTGGTGGGCGCCCGCGAGCAGCGCCGAGAGCGTGAGGCCGAGGGCGGTGAGCGCCAGCGCGGCCTGCAGGCGCAGCAGGAGGGCGTCCGCCGAGGCGTAGAGGCTGCCCGCGCGCAGGGCCGTGACGAGGTCGAGGGCGGCGAGCGCCGCGCCCGCCAGCGCGATCACCGGGACGATCGCGGCGAGGGCCGCGAGCGACCCGAGCCGGCGCTCCAGCACGGGAAGCTCGAGGAGGGCCGCCTCGGTCGCGGCGGCGCGCATGGCCTCCTCGCCCGCGGGGATGCGGAGCAGGGCGGCCTTCACCACGCGGGGCACGGCGCCGGGCGACTCCTCGCAGGCCGCGAGGGCCTCGAGCGGGCGTCCGGCGCGCAGGTTGTTGCGCACGCCCTCGATGAAGTCGGACGAGCGGATGTGGCCGCGGTGGAGGAAGAGGAAGCGCTCGACCGAGAAGAGCAGCCCTAGCGCGCCCAGCGCCAGCATGAGCCAGACAAACGGGCCGCCGTCGGCCAGGAGGGAGAAGTCGCCGGGGGTGGTCATCGGGCGGGGGGATTGGACGCGCCGGCCTCGAGTTCGGCAAGTTTGCTTTCGGCCGCCGCGCGCCCGGGCAGGCGGGCCGTGCCCTCGGGCAGGCCCGCGTTCAGGTCGCGCAGGAGCCGGTAGGCGGCCTTGGCCTCGGCGAGGTCGCCCTGGGCCTCGCAGTGCTCGCCGAGGAGCATGAGGGAGCGGGCGACCCAGACGCGGCCGTCGAGGCCGAGCCGGTCGCGCGAGCCGGCCAGGAGCTCGGCGGCCTCGGTCGCCAGGAGCTGGCGCGCCTCGCGTCGCGTGGCCTCGGCGTCGGCGGCGGACTCGCCCCGCGCGCGCTCGAGCAGGCTCTGGGCGAGCTTATGCCGCGCCTCGGCCTGGGTGTCGACGTCCTTGGCCCAGGTCGCGAGGGTGCGCTCGTAGGAGGCGACCGCCCGGTTGATCCGGGCCCGGTCGGGCGCGCCCGTCGGGGTGCGGCGCAGGGCGGCGAGGCCGAGGAGGCAGTCGCCGCGCGTCAGCTCGACGCGGGCGCGGTCGGGGCTGTCCGGTCGGGCGCGGACCAGCTCGTCGAGCACGCGCAGGGCGGAGTCGAAGTTCCCCATCCGGCGGTAGACCTCGGCCTGGCGGAGGGCGACCTTGGGTTGGGCCGGATGGTTCGGGTGGCGTTGCAGGAAGAGCCCGAGCAGGCGCGCGGCCTCGGCCAGCTTCGGGGCGCCGGCGCTGCCCGCGAGCACGAGCGCCTGGTCGGCCGCCTCCTGCAGGCCGAGGGCGGCGTAGTCCTCGAGCGCGGGGTCGCCCGCGAAGGTCTCGGCCAGCTGCTCGAAGCGTCGCTGGGCCTCGGCGTGGCGACCCTCCGCGGCGAGGAGCCGGCCCTCGGCGAGCCAGGCGGCGGCCGAGGCGGAGACCTTGCCGAGACGCTCGCGCAGCTGGGCGAGCGCCTGGATCTCGACCGACGGGCGGGCGTGGGGGCCCGAGCGCGCGCGCAGCAGCAGGGCGTGGGCGCGGAGCTCGGGCGCCGCCTCGCGCAGCGCCTCGGGCGCGTCCGCGGGGAGCGCGGCGAGGCGCTCGAGGAGGTTGTCCGCCGCGCGCGCGGCCGTCGTGCGGTCGCCGTTGGCCAGGGCGGAGAGGGCGCGGAGCCACTCGAAGCGGAGGTCGTGGAGGATCGGGGCCTTCTCCGTCACCCGCGCGAGGCGCGCGAGCGTGCGCGCGAAGGCCTGGGCGTCGCCCGAGCGCCGGGCCGCGTCGGCCGCGCTCCAGGCGGCGTCGAGGAGGCGGTCGCGCGCGACCAGGCCGGCCGAGGCCGCGGCCTCGATGCGCGCGCAGGCCGGCTCCAGGCCGCCCGGCACGCGCAGCGCGCTTTGCACGGCCTGGTGGAAGGCGGCGTCGCGCAGGGCGGCGTCGCGCGCCTCGGTCTGGACGGCGGCGTAGGCGCGCTCGGCGACGGCCGCGTCGCCGGCGAGGAAGAGGCAGTCGGCAGCGGCCAGCCGGACCAGGTCGCGGTCGCGCGCCTCGACCATCGTCGCCAGGCGATCGAGGTGCCCGGCGGCCAGGCGGTAGGCGCCCTCGCCCCAGGCCACGGAGGCGAGGAGGCGGACGGCCTCCGGGGCGAGCGGGCTGGCGGGGGTCTCGCGCAGGAGGTCCTCGGCGGCGGCGCGCGCGAGGTCGCGGTTGCCCGCGGTCAGCATGAGCTGGGCCCGGGCGAGGTGGATGACGTCGGCGATCTCGGGCCCGCGCGGGCAGCCGCCTTGGCTGTCGCTCAGGAAGGCGTAGGCGGCGTTCGCCGTGCGCACCACGCGCTCGGCGGGCACCTCGCCGGCGGCGGCGGCCAGGCCGCGGATGGCCCGGGCGCGGAGCGCGGCGGGCGCGCGGGTCGCGGCGGCGGCGGAGCGGAGCAGGGCGGCGCCGCGATCGGCGTCGGCCCCGAGGATCAGTCCGGCGGCGAGCTCGGCCTCGGCGCGCCGCACGGGGGAGTCGCCCGCGGAGGCCACGAGGAGCGAGGCGGCGGACTCGCGGTCGCCCCGGCGCGCCAAGGCGGCGGCCCGGACCCTCGCCAGCGCGAAGCGCGCCGCGTCGTCGCCCGCGGCGCGGGCGCGGGCCTCGAGGGTCGCGAGCAGGGCGTCGTCGTCGCGGCCCGACGCGAGCAGGGCGCGGAAGCCCAGCAGCTCGAGGCGCTGGCGCTGCGATTCCGAGACGGCGAGGCGCGCCGCCTCCTCGAGGCGGGCGGGCGCCTCGGGGCGGCCGGCGGCGGCGTCGGCGACGCCGAGGGCGAGCATGCCCCAGGGGCGCTCCTCGGCGGGCAGCGCGGCGGGGTCGAGCGCGCGGGTCGCGGCCTCGACGCCGGCGGCGTCGCCCTTGAGCAGGGCGGCGAGCGCGGCGCGCAGGCGGCGTCGCGGCGACTCCCCCGCGAGGCCGAGGGCCCGCAGGGCGTCGTCGGGGCGGTTGCGCTCGAGATGGGCGAGCGCCAGGCCTAGGGCGGCCTCCTCGCGGTCGGCGGGCGTGGCGTCGGGCAGGGCCAGGGCGCGGTTATGCAGCTCAATCGCGGTCGAGGCGAGGCCGGCGGCGAGGGCGCCCTCGGCGAGGGAGACCAGGGCCCGGGCCTCGGGTCGCTCGGCGGCCGGGACCCGCGGGGCCTCGCCGAGCACGGGCACGGGGAGTTCCTGGGCGCCCGTCAGGGCCGCGAGGACGGCGAGGGCGGCCGTGGTCAGGCGGGACATCGCTCGGAGGATGGAGGGCCCGGGAGACCCGGGCAAGGATGGAGGAGAATGGAGGGCAGATGTCAGACGCCAGAGGCCAGATGTTCGAGACCGGAGGACGGGCGTGATCGGGAGTGTCCTGAGGAGGATGAACGAAGCTCCCGGAGACTCGAAATGGCAATGAGCCTAGCGGGTTCACGCCCCTAGTCCCCCATCTCACTCCGGCCTCCGAGGTCTAGCCTCCGACGTCTGGCGTCTAACGTCTGGCGTCTGACGTCCCAAATCTGGCCTCCGACGTCTGATGTCTAAGGTCTTACTTCCCCAACCCGAACGCCGCGTGGACGGCGCGGACGGCCTCGTCGGCCTTCGCCGGGTCGAGGGCGACCGAGATCTTGATCTCGGAGGTCGTGATGAGGTCGCTGTTCACCCCGACCGAGGCCAGGGCCTTGAAGAGGGTCGCGGCCACGCCGGAGTGGGAGATCATCCCGACGCCGACCACGGAGAGCTTGGCCACCTCGCCGGCGGAGCGCACGGTGCCGGAGCCGAGGCGGCGGAGCGTCTCGGCGATGACCTTCTCGGCCTTGGCGTAGGCGTCGGTGTTCACGGAGAAGGTCAGGTTGGCCTTCCCGTCCTTGCCGAGGTTCTTGATGATCATGTCGACGCTCAGGCCGGCGTCGCCGAGGTCGGCGAAGAGGGCGGCCACGGCGTCGGGGCGGTCGGGCAGGTCGCCCACGGTGACGCGGGTCTGCGAGCGGTCGAGCGCGACGCCGGCGACGGCGGCGTCCTCCAGGGTCTTGTCCATGGACTTGATGAGGGTTCCGGGGTTGTCGTTGAAGGAGGAGCGGACCTCGAAGGTCACGTTGTGCTTCTGGGCGAACTCGACCGAGCGCGCCTGCATGACCTTGGAGCCGCTGGAGGCGAGCTCGAGCATCTCCTCGTGGGAGAGGGCGGGCAGCTTGCGGGCGTCGAGCACGACGCGCGGGTCGGCGGTGTAGACGCCGTCGACGTCGGTGTAGATCTGGCAGAGGTCGGCCTTGATGGAGGCGGCGACGGCGATGGCGGTGAGGTCCGAGCCGCCGCGGCCGAGGGTGGTCACCTCGCCCGACTCGGTCGCGCCCTGGAAGCCGGCCACCACGACGACCTTGCCCTCGTCGAGGCGGGCGAGCAGGTCGCCGCCGGTGATGCGGACGATGCGGGCGCGGGTGTGGCGGTCGTCCGTCACGATGCCGGCCTGGGCGCCGGTGCGCGAGACGGCGGGGACGCCGATGGCGTGCAGCGCCATGACGGTGAGGGCGATGGTCTCCTGCTCGCCGGTGGCGAGGAGGACGTCCATCTCGCGCTCCTCGGGGAGGCTCGAGAGCGCCTTCGCGCGGGCCACGAGCTCGTTGGTCACGCCGCTGCGGGCGGAGACGACCACGACCACGCGGTGGCCCTGCGACCACTGGGCCTTGACCTTGGCCGCGACGTTCTTGATCCGCTCGACGTTGCCGACGGAGGTGCCGCCGTATTTCTGGACGATCAGGGCCATCGGTCAGGGCGCGAAGATGCGGAGCAGGGTGGGGGGCTCGAGCACCGTGCGCAGGCGGGCGAGCTCGGCGACCACGCGGGCCATGTCGCGCTCGTTGCCCGGGTAGGTGGAGAGCGTCAGCGTGCCCGTGCCCGTGTCGGGGTGCTCGTACTGGACGACGCGCGCGATCGAGACCTTGTGCCGCGCGAAGGTGCGGTAGATGCCCGCCAGCACGCCGTGCGTGTCCTTGAGCGTGAGGCGCAGGTAGAAGGGCGAGACGATCGCCTCCTCGGGGGCCATCGGCACGGAGCGCCCGGCCTTGGCCAGGGCGTGGAGGTCCGCGCCGGGGCGGGCGCCGCCGCGGATCTCGAGCAGGGCGTCCGCGAGGTCGCCCAGCACGGCCGAGGCGGTGGCGTCGGCGCCCGCGCCGGGGCCGGCCAGCGTGGTCACGCCGACGACGTCGCCGCGCAGGGTGATGCCGTTGTTCACGCCCGAGACCTTGGCGAGGATGTCCCCGGAGGGCACGAGCGCGGGGTAGACCCCGACGGACATCCAGCCCGCGCGGAGGTCGCGGCGGACGACCGCCAGGTGCTTCAGCGTGTAGCCGAACTTGCGCGCGAACCCGATGTCGGCCGGGCTCACCTTGCGGATGCCCTCGACCAGCGCGCGCGAGCGCGGGGCCCACTTGCCGTGGGCGAGGAAGCCGAGGATGGCCGCCTTGTGCCAGGCGTCGACGCCGTCGACGTCGAGCGAGGGGTCGGCCTCGGCGTAGCCCTTGCGGCGGGCCTCCTCGAGCGCGGCGTCGAAGGACAGGCCGTCCTCGCCCATCCGCGTGAGGATGTAGTTGGAGGTGCCGTTGACGATGCCGACGATCAGGTCGAAGCGGTTGGCGACGAGGCCCTCGCGCAGGGTCTTGACGATGGGGATGCCGCCGCCGACCGAGCCCTCGAGGAAGAGGCGGCCGCCGCCGGCCTTGGCCGCGGCCAGGACCTCGGGGCCGTGCTCGCAGAGCAGGGCCTTGTTGGCGGTGATGACCGTCTTGCCCGCGCGCAGGGCGCGCAGGACGAGCGTCCGCGCGACCGTCACGCCGCCGATCAGCTCGATGATGACGCCGGACCTGGGATCGTCGACCAGGCGGCGCGCGTCGGTCGTCAGGAGGCGCGAGGGCACCTTGACCCCGCGGGCGCGGGCGCGGCGGCGCACGGCGACGCCGCGGATGTCGAGCCGGACGCCGAGGCGGGCCTCGAGGTCGCCCCGCTGGGCGGTCAGGTGCTTCCAGACGCCCTGGCCGACGGTGCCGAGGCCGAGGAGGGCGACGCCGACGGTCGGGCGGCTCATCGCGCGTCCTCCTTGCCCTTGGCGAAGCGGTTCTCCTCGCCGCGCAGCAGGCGGGCGATGTTGGAGCGATGGGTCCAGGCGTTGAAGGCGGCGAGCGCGCCCGCGAACCAGAACTCCGGCGGGCCGAACGCGAGCGAGGTCAGCTGCGGCAGGAGCCAGCAGCTCAGCGGCAGCGAGAACCCGAGGACGAGCGAGGCGAGCGAGACGTAGCGCGTCAGCAGGAAGACCAGCGCCCAGAGCGCCGCGCCGACGAGGATCGGGACGGGCAGGAGGACGAGCAGGCCGCCGATGGTGGAGGCCACGCCCTTGCCGCCCCTGAGGCCGAGGAAGCAGGAGAAGCAATGGCCGAGCAGGGCGCCGACGAAGCCGGCGGCCTGGGTGTCGAAGCCGACCGCCCCTTGGGTCGCCCAGGCCACGGCGAGCGCGGGGAACCAGGCGCCCGCCGCGCCCTTCAGGGCGTCGAGGGCGAAGACCAGGTTGCCGGGGCCCTTGCCGAGCACGCGCTTCACGTTGGTCGCGCCCGGGTTGCCCGAGCCGGCGGAGAGGATGTCGACGCCGTGGCGGCGGGCCACGATCACGGCGAAGTTGACCGACCCGATGAGGTAGCCGAGGAGGGCGCTGGCGCCGATGCCGATGGCTTGGGCGCTGTCCATGGTCAGGCCTCGATGAGGCGGGCGCTCACGATCGCCGGGTTGCGACGGATCTCGGCGAGGGCGGCCTCGCCGGGGGCGGTGTCGAGCTGGTAGACGGCGAGGGCGTTGGGCCCGCCGGTGCGGCTCAGCGCCATGTTGGCGATGTTGACCCTCTCCTTGGCGAGGAGGGTGCCGAGCGCGCCGATGATGCCGGGCTGGTCCTGGTTCTCGATGAGGAGGAGCTTGCCCTCGGGGACGAACTCGAGCGTGCGTCCGTTGAGCGAGACGATGCGGGGCGAGGCGGCCTTGCCGAGGACGGTGCCCGCGGCGGAGACGCTCCCGCCGCCGGCCAGGGCGGCCTCGACGTGCAGGAGCTCCTTGTAGTCGGCCTCGGCCGAGGAGCGGGTGGACTCGAAGCCGACGCCGAGGGCCTTCAGCTTGCCCGGGGCGTTGACGTCGTTGACGCCCTCCGAGACGCCGCGCAGGTAGCCGCGCTGCACGGAGCGGGCCAGGGCGTTGGCGCCCGACTCCGACCCGGAGCCGTGGACGGTGAGGCGGAGCGACTCCACCCGGCCGGGGGCGGCCAGCTGGCGGACGATCGCGCCGAGGCGCTCGCCGAGCGAGAGGAAGGGGCGCATCGCCGCGAGGGTCTGGCTGTCGACCGCGGGCAGGTTCACGGCGTTGCCGGGGAAGCCGCCGTCGAGGACGGTCAGGCAGGCCTCGGCGACCTCGAGGCCGACGTTCTCCTGGGCCTCCGCGGTGGAGGCGCCGAGGTGGGGCGAGAGGTGGGCCTTGGGCAGGGCGCGCAGCGGGTGGTCCTTGGGCAGGGGCTCCTCGGTGAAGACGTCGAAGCCGCAGCCGCCGCACTGGCCGGAGGCGAGCGCCTCGGCGAGGGCCGCCTCGTCGACGATGCCGCCGCGGGCGCAGTTCACGACCTTCACGCCCTTGCGCATCTTGGCGAAGGCGGCCTTGCCCACGAGCCCCTCGGTCTCGGGCGTGAGGGGCATGTGGACGGTCAGGTAGTCGGCGCCGGCCAGCGCCTCGTCGAGCGTGGCGATCTGCACGCCGAGGGCCTTGGCGCGCGACTCGGTCAGGTAGGGGTCGTAGGCGAGGACCTTCATGCCGAAGGCCAGGGCGCGCTTGGAGACCTCGGCGCCGATGCGGCCGAGGCCGAGGACGGACAGGGTCTTGCCGAAGAGCTCGGTGCCGGCGAGGGTCTTGCGGTCCCACTTGCCCTCGCGCATCGACTGCACGGCCTCGGGCACGGGGCGGGCGAGGCTGAGGAGGTGCGAGAAGGTCAGCTCGGCCGTGGCGATGGTGTTGCCCGAGGGCGTGTTCATCACGATCACCCCGCGCTCGGTGGCGGCGTCGACGTCGATGTTGTCGACCCCGACCCCGGCGCGGCCGACGCAGACCAGCCGGGGGGCGGCGGCGAGGACCTCGCGGGTGACCTGGGTCTCGGAGCGGACGAGGATGGCGTGGACGTCGCCGACCAGCCCCAGGAGCTTGTCCGGAGGGGTGCCGTAGGCCTCCACCACCTCGAGGTCCTTGCGCGCCCGCAGGAGGGCGACCCCGGAGGGGCTGATCTTGTCGGCGACGAGGACCTTCTTCATGGGTGAATCCGGGGAATAAGCCCCCGCTTCGCCCCCTTGGCAAGAGTCCAGTGCCTTATGTCAGAGCCGCCGGTGGGTCTGGTCCGAGAGCTCGTAGACCGAGGGGTCCATGGCCTCGAGGAACTGGCAGGGGTCCAGGGGGCGGTACCCCTCGCCCGAGGCGGCGTAGCGGGGGGAGACCAGGATGAGCTGGTCCATGGCCCGGGTGCAGGCCACGTAGAACAGGCGGCGCTCCTCCTCGACGTCCCCGGCGTCGATGGCGCGCTGGAGGGGCAGGAGGCCGTCGGCCACCCCCAGCACGATGACCACGGGGAACTCGAGGCCCTTGGACTGGTGGATGGTCGTCAGGCGGAGGCGGTCCTCCTCGGGCTCGGGGGACTTGTCGGAGGTCTCGCCGTTGAGGAGGGTCACCTGGGCGACGAGGTCGCCGAGGTCGTCGAAGCGCGAGGCGAACCCGATCAGGCCCTGGAGGTCGTCCTCGCGCTCGCGCCAGTCCGGGAAGAGCGTGCGCAGGTGGGCGCCGTACCAGCCCTCGATGGCGAGGCGGACGGATTCCGCGGGCGTGCGCGCGACGCGCGCGGGGGCCTCGGCCGGGCGGCCCGCGAAGAGGTCGGCCTGCGCGGCGGCGGGCGCGGGGGCGGCGGGCGCGCCCTTGGCGGCCTCGTGCCCGTCGAGCAGGTCCTCGAGCGTCAGGGCGAGGTCGGTGTAGTCGTCCTTCGCCGCCTCGCCGACCTTCCGCAGGACCTCCGGCAGGCGCAGGGCGCGGATGAGGTGGCGGCCGTCCTTGGCCGCGGCCTCCTGGGCGGCGCCGAGCAGCTTGGCGGCGGTGACGGGGCCGACCTTCGGCAGCAGGCAGAGCAGGCGGGTCCACGCCACGGTGTCCGTCGGGTTGTGGGCGACGCGCAGGTGGCAGAGCAGGTCCTTGACGTGGGCCAGGTCGAAGAACTTGTGGCCGCTCGTGATGACGAAGGGGATGCCGAGCGTGTTCAGCTCCATCTGCAGCTCGACCGACTGGAAGTGCGCGCGGTAGAGGACGTGGATGTCCGAGAGCGGCGTGCCCGACTGGTGGAGCAGGGCGATGCGCCTTCCGACGAGCCGCGCCTGCTGGGTGGTGTCCGCCACGCGGCAGACGAGCGGGGCGGGGCCGGGCGGGCGCACCGGGCGCAGCTCGCGCTCGAAGCCCGGCCGCGTCGGGCGGTGGCGCAGGATCTCGTTGGCGAAGGCGAGGATCTCGGGCGTCGAGCGGTAGTTCGTCTCGATGCGGTGGATGGCCGTGCCGGGATGGCGGTCGGGGAAGCCGACCACGTTCTCCCAGTCGGCCCCGCGCCAGGTGTAGATGCACTGGGCGTCGTCGCCCACCGCCATGATCTGGTGCTCGGAGGCCATCAGGTCGAGGATGCGGGCCTGCAGGCGGTTGGTGTCCTGGAACTCGTCGACGAGGATGTGCGAGAAGCGGCGTCGGCACTGCTCCAGGACGTCGGGGGCGGTCTCGAGCAGGCGCAGCCAGAGCTCCAGGAGGTCGTCGAAGTCGCAGACGTTGCGCTCGGCCTTGGCCCGCGCGTAGTCCTCGGCGAAGAGGAGGACCTTGTCGGGCCCGCCGCGCATCCAGTCCAGCCGCTCGGCCGCGACCTCCGCCAGGGGGCGCAGGGTGTTGCGGGCGTGCGAGACGGCGTCGAGGATGACGGGCGCCTTGGGGTTCATCTTGTCCTTCAGGAACGCCCCGTCGCGCGCCGAGATGACCTCGGACATGAGCTGGTCGGCCTCCTTGGCGTCGAGCACGGTGAGGTCGGGCCGGCGGCCGGCCTTCTCGGCGTGGCGCCGCACCAGCCGCAGGCCGATGGAGTGGAAGGTCCCGCCCCAGAACTGCCCGCGGGGGACACCGGTGAGGTGCTCCACGCGCTCGAGCATCTCGCGCGCCGCCTTGTTGGTGAAGGTCAGGAGGAGGATGTCCCACGGCCGCGCGCCCTGGGCCAGGAGCCAGGCCACGCGGTAGGTGAGGGTGCGGGTCTTGCCCGAGCCGGCGCCGGCCAGCACGAGCGCGGGGCCGCGCGGCGCCGTGACGGCGGCGAGCTGCTCCGCGTTCAGGTCCCCGCGGAAGTCGATCGGCGGCGCGCCCTCCACGGTCAGCCGGCCGGGCGGGAGCGCCGGCCGAGGAGGTCGAACTTCACCGCCTGCTCGTCGGCCTTGTAGGAGGAGCGGACGAGCGGGCCGGATTCGACGTGGCCGACGCCGAGCTCCAGGGCGCGGGCCTTCCAGCGCGCGAACTCGTCGGGGTGGACCCAGCGGTCGATGGGCGCGTGCTCCTTCGAGGGCTGCAGGTACTGTCCGAGGGTGAGGATGTCGACCTTCGCCGCGGCGATGTCCGACAGCAGCCGGTCGACCTCCTCCTCGCGCTCGCCGATGCCGAGCATGACGCCGGTCTTCGTCACGAAGCCGCGGGACTTGGCGTGGCGCAGCACCCAGAAGGAGCGGTCGTAGCGCGCGGTCTTGCGGATCGGGCGCTGGAGGCGCTCGACCGTCTCGAGGTTGTGGTTGAGGATGTCGGGCCGGGCGTCGAGCAGGGTGTCGAGGTGCTCCTGCTCGCCGCGGAAGTCGGCGGGGAGGACCTCGATGGTGGTCGAGGGGTTGCGGTGGCGGGTGGCCCGGATGGTCGCGGCCCAGACCGAGGCGCCGCCGTCGCGGAGGTCGTCGCGGGCGACGGACGTGATGACGACGTGCCGGAGCTTCATCCGGGCGATGGACTCGGCGACGCGCGCGGGCTCGCCGAGGTCGAGCTCGGTCGGCCGTCCGGTCTGCACCGCGCAGAAGGTGCAGGAGCGCGTGCAGACGTTGCCGAGGATCATCACCGTCGCCGTGCCGCGCGACCAGCACTCGCCGAGGTTGGGGCACTGGGCGGATTGGCAGACGGTGTGGAGCTTGTGCTCGTCGACGTTGCGGCGCGTCTCCAGGTAGTCCGGCCCGTTGGGCAGGCGGGCGCGGAGCCAGTCGGGCTTGCGGGCGGACTCGAGCATCGGGAGCAGGGTTGGGGCTCCCGCGGGATTTTTCAAACGGAATTGCCCCGGGTCTAGCGCCCGGTCGCGAGCAGCTTGGCCGCGTACTTGGCCAGCAGGTCCGTCTCCAGGTTCACCCGGTCGCCCGCCCGGCGGCCGCCGAGGTTCGTGGCCTCGAGGGTGTGCGGGATGAGCCAGAGCGTGAACGCCTCCGCTCCGACCTCGGCCACGGTCAGCGAGACGCCGTCGACCGCCAGGCAGCCCTTGGGCACGATGTGGCGGAGGATCTCCGGCGCGGCCGCGACCTCGAGCAGGCGGTCGCCGCCCCTCGGCTCGAGCTTGCGGACCGTCCCGGTGGCGTCCACGTGGCCCGTGACGAAATGCCCGCCGAGGCGGGTGGTCGGGAGGAGGCTGCGCTCGAGGTTGACGCGGTCGCCGGGGCGGAGGTCGCCCAGGTTGGTGCAGCGCAGGGTCTCGGCCAGCAGGTGGAACTCCGCCGTCTCGCCCTCGAGGCGGGCGACGGTCAGGCAGCAGCCGTTGTGCGCGACGCTGTCGCCGACGGCCGTCTCGCGGTAGAGCGGGGCGGCGCAGCGGAGCAGGGTGGAACCCTCCGGGCCGGGCGCGAAGCCGAGGAACCGTCCGGTCGACTCGACGAGGCCGGTGAACATGGCGCCGGGCCGGCGCTCAGTTCTGGCCGCCGTTGCGCTTGGCGCGCTCCTCTTCCTCGAGCTTGGCGCGGATGCGGGCGCGCTCCTCCTCCTCGATCTGGCGGAGGCGGGCCTTGCGGCGCTCGTCCTCCTCGACCGCGGAGCGGACCTCGTCCTCGACCTCCTCGGAGGCCTTCTTGAACTCGCGCTTGGCCTTGCCCAGGCCGCGGGCCAGCTCGGGCAGCTTGGACCCGCCGAAGAGCAGGATGGCGAGGCCCAGGATGAGCCAGACGACGGGACCATCAAGGACGGCGAGGGGGAGGGTCATGGCGATTGCGGTTGAGGGAGGGGCGGACAGCCTCCAATTTCCCCGCAACCACGCGGATGTCAACCCATGTCTCCCATCGCGATGTCTGGTACTCCGGCCGCGTCCAGGGCGTCGGCTTCCGGGCCGAGGTCCTCGCCGTCGCCCGCGGCTTCGAGGTGACCGGCTTCGTCCAGAACCTCCCCGACGGCCGGGTCCTACTCCACGCCGAGGGCGCCGAGCCCGAGGTCGAGGCCTTCCTCGCCGGGGTCTCCGAGCGCCTCGAGGGCCATATCCGCGGCGCCGAGGCCCGCGCCTTCCACGGCCTCCGCACCTGCGACCGCTTCGCCATCCGCCCCTGAGACTATGACGGACACCACCCCCGCCATCGAGGTCCGAGACCTCACCAAGGACTTCCGCGTCGGCCTCCGCGGCCTGAAGCTCCGCGCCGTCGACTCGGTCTCGCTCTCCATCCCCCGCGGCCAGGTCTACGGCCTGCTCGGCCCCAACGGCTGCGGCAAGAGCACGACCCTGAAGATCGTCCTCGGGCTCGTCGCCCCGACCTCCGGCTCCTTCCGCCTGCTCGGCGACGCCACCGCCTCGGCGGCCGTCCGCGCCCGCGTCGGCTTCCTGCCCGAGGCGCCCTACTTCCACCGCTTCCTCAGCGGTCGCGAGCTCGTGCGCTACTGCGCCCAGCTGAGCGGCGTCGCCCCGGCGCGCCTCGACGCGGCGGTGGAGGACGCGCTGGCGCTGGCCGACATGACCGAGGCCGGCTCGCGGCTCGTCGGGACCTACTCCAAGGGCATGCTGCAGCGCATCGGCCTCGCCCAGGCGGTCGTCCACGACCCCGAGCTCGTCATCCTCGACGAGCCGACCGCGGGCGTCGACCCCGTCGGCTCCGGCGCCATCGGCCGCATGATCCGCGCCATGCGCGAGCGCGGCAAGACGGTCGTCCTCTGCTCCCACCTCCTCGGCCAGGTCGAGCAGGTCTGCGACCGCGTCGCCATCATGGACCGCGGCAAGCTCGTGCTCGAGGGCTCGCTCGACGACGTCCTCGCGCGCCGCGACCGCCACCAGATCACCGTGGAGGAC
>CAIPVK010000023.1 GCA_903868455.1 uncultured Opitutia bacterium | reverse complement strand
CGCCGCGACCTGCGAGGCGCTGGCCGGGCGCATCCTCAACATCCACCACGCCTTCCTGCCCTCCTTCCCCGGCGCCAAGCCCTACCACCAAGCCCACGCCAAGGGCGTGAAGCTCGTCGGCGCCACCTGCCACTTCGTCACCGCCGAGCTGGACGCCGGCCCGATCGTCGAGCAGGACGTCATCCGGGTGGACCACGCCGACGGCCCCGAGGCCATGGCGCGGCGCGGGCGGGACATCGAGGTCACGGTGCTCGCGCGCGGCCTACGCAGCCTGGTCGAGGACCGCGTCTTCCTCGCCGGGCGGCGCACGGTGGTCTTCCGCTGAGGAAGCCCGGGAACCCGGCCGCGGGGGCGTTGTCGTGGGACGACCGCCATGCGAGCCCTCCTACCCCTGCTCCTCGCCGCCCTCGCCCTCGCCCAGTCGAGCGACCCCGAGGCGATCGTCCCCACCCCCAAGACCCCCTTCGCCCAACCCGAGGCCACCGCCCGCCCCCTGCTCGCGCGCGCCATCCGCGAGCACATGGCCAAGGCGCCCGGCACCTTCGGCGCCCATCCCGCGGCCGCGGGCTTCCCCGGGGCGGTGACCTCGACCGAGCGCGTGACGCGCGAGATCGCCTATGACCCGAACCGGATCCATCGGTGGGACGTCGCCGCGGGCAACGCGCCCAACCTCGCGACCGGGCCCGAGTCCTGGCAGGACACCGGCCTCCACGCCGCGCCCGGCGAGGTGGTGGTGATCGACGTGCCGGCGCTCCCGGCGGGGCGCCAGCTCAAGGTCCACCTCGGCTGCCACCGCGACAACCTCCTGCGGCTCGACAAATGGACGCGCTACCCGCTCATCCACCGCAGCTTCGACCTCAAGGTCGGGCGCAACGAGGTCGCCAACGCCTTCGGCGGCCTGATTCTCGTCCAAGTCCTCGGCGACCCGAAGGCCAAGGCGCCCGCCGCCGGCCCGCTCCGGGTCTCGAACGCCGTCGCCGCCCCTATCTATCGCCTGGGCGAGGACACCCCCGAGTCGTGGGCGCGCGCCCTCGCGGCGCCCGGGCCGTGGGCGACGCTCGCGGGCAAGCGCGCCGTGCTGCACGTCCAGACCGCGGCCGCGCGCAAGCTGGCCGACCCGCGCGAGCTCCTCGAGCACTGGGACCGCATCCTCGAGGTGCAGGACGACCTGGTCGGCCTCGAGCGGCTCGCCCCCGAGCGCGTCGTGCCCGACATCCAGATCTCCGCCGGCTGGATGCACTCCGGCTACCCCTTCATGTGCCACCTGCGCCCCTCGCAGGCCCACATGCTCGACCTCGCCCGCCTCCGGCGCGAGGGCGACTGGGGCTTCTTCCACGAGCTCGGGCACAACCACCAGCGTCGCGACTGGACCTTCGACGGGCAGGTCGAGGTCACCGTCAACTGGTTCTCCCTCATCTGCATGGAGCAACTCGT
Organism: uncultured Opitutia bacterium; assembly: GCA_903868455.1. Lineage (GTDB taxonomy): Bacteria > Verrucomicrobiota > Verrucomicrobiia > Opitutales > UBA953 > UBA8828. Next base: position 2,653 of record CAIPVK010000023.1, on the reverse strand, counting down.
GGGCAAGCCCCTCGGCCAAGGGCACCCCTCGATGCGCGACCTCGACGGCCTCCTGCGGGCGCGCTTCGGGACGCCCGCCAACCTCGGCCCCTTCGAGCAGCTCGCGCCCTTCGTGGCCCTCGCCCGCCAGCACGGCTGGGAGCCCCTGCGCCGCACGCTCCGCTCGTACAAGGACGCCCCGAGCGAGGCCGCCGGGGCCAAGGACCCCGCCGCCCGGCAGGACCTCTTCGTCCGCCGCTACGGCGCCTTCGCCCAGGCCGACGTCGCCGACCTCTTCGCCGCCATGGGCTACGCCGTGACCGCGGCCACCCGGGCCGAGCTCTCGAAGTTCCCGCGGGTGACCGTGCCCCACGCCCCCGAGCCCGCGGCGCGCTGACCCTTCTGCCTCGCGCCGGGACGGGGAACCGGCCTAAGGTGGAGGGGTCGCCCTCGGGCGACCTCCCGCCATGAGCCTCATTTCCCGCCTCTCCGCCCGCCTCCAGAACCATCCCAAGCGCGTCGTCTTCACCGAGGGCGCCGACCCCCGCATCATCCAGGCCGCCCGCCAGTTCGCGACCAAGAAGCTCGGGGTGCCCATCCTCCTCGGCGACCGCCAGCGCATCAAGATCAACGCCGCGCGCCTCAACCTGCCGCTGGAGGGCATCCGGGTGCTCGAGCCGGACCGGGCCGACGAGCTCGGCTCCTACGCCGAGAAACTCGCGTCCATCCAGCGCTACGGCCAGAGCAACCTCTCGGGCGACCCCGCCGAGCTCGCGCGCAACCCCAACTACTTCGGCTGCATGATGGTCGCCTCGGCCTCGGCCGACGCCATCGTCACGGGCGCCACCGCCAGCTCCGCCTCCGGCCTGCGCGCCCTGCTCCAGACCCTGCCGCGCCAGGGGGGCGTCAAGACGGTTTCCTCCATGCTGATCATGGAATCCGAGGCCAACGCCAAGCTGGGGTCCTCGGGCGTCCTCTTCCTCGCCGACTGCGCGGTCGTGCCCGAGCCCACCTCGGACCAGCTGGCGGACATCGCCGCGACCACCGCCGGCCTCGCGGCGCATCTCACCGGCGACCGGCCGCGCGTCGCCATGCTCGGGTACAGCACCCACGCCCCCGCCACCCGCGTCGCCTCCATCCAGCGGGTGAAGGCCGCCACCGAGCTGGCCCGCCGCCGCGCGGAGGAGATCGGCGTGGGGGCGGACATCGACGGCGAGATGCAGGTCGACGCGGCGCTCGACGCCTTCACCGCCGAGGCCAAGGGCGTCGAGGGCCCCGTCGCCGGCCGCGCCAACGTCCTCGTCTTCCCCGACCTCAACGCCGGCAACATCGCCGCGAAGATGGTGCAAATCGTCGCCGGCATCCCCGCCTACGGCCAGATCCTGACCGGCCTCGAGCGCCCCGCGGCGGAGATCTCCCGCGGCGCCTCGGCCCACGACATCCTCGGCACGGCCGTGGTGGTCGCGGCCCAGGCGGTCGACCGCCGCTTCCTCTACCCGGGCGAGGCGCCCGCGGCCTGAGCCATGCGCCTTCCCGGCCGCAGCCGCTTCGGCGAAGACGTCCCCGGCCTCCTCGAGCGCCCGCTCAACCGGACCACGCCGCGCATCTTCGTCGCCGCGACGCGGATGAACGACGGCAAGACCACCACCTGCCTCGGACTGACCGCGGCGATGGGCGCGCGCGGGCTCAAGGTCGGCTACATCAAGCCCATCGCCCAGCGCATCGTGCAGTCGGGCGAGGACCAGGTCGACGAGGACTCGCTCCTGCTCAACACCCTCTTCCAGCTCGACATCCCCGTGGCCGCCATGTCGCCCGTGGCCATCGGCCCCGACTTCACGCGCCAGTTCCTCGATGAGCCGGAGGCGCTCGCCCCCCAGCTCAAGGACCGCATCTCGCGGGCCTTCGACCGCGCCGCCTACGGCAAGGACATCATCGTGGTGGAGGGCTCGGGGCACGCCGGCGTCGGCTCGGTGGTCGGCGCCTCCAACGCCGACAACGCCCGTACCCTCGGCTGCAAGGTGGTGCTCGTGGCCGCGGGCGGGATCGGCCGGCCGGTCGACGAGCTCGCGCTCAACAAGGCGCTCTTCGACAAGGCCGGGGTCGAGGTGATCGGCGCCATCCTCAACAAGGTCCAGGCCGACAAGGTCGAGTTCATCCGCGAGTACGCCGGGCGCGGCCTGCGCCGCCTCGGCATCCCCCTGCTGGGCGTCCTGCCCCTGCGCGAGACCCTCGCCTACCCCAACCTCGACCAGGTGGCGGAGGAGACGGGGGCGCGCTGGATCCACCGACCCACGGGCGTGCGCCGCGTGCGCCGCGTCATCATGGGCGCGATGTCCGCCCGGCGGTCGGCCGAGTACCTCAACCGACCGGGGACGCTGCTCATCGTCTCGGGCGACCGCGAGAAGCTCCTCGCCGCCATGGCGGTGGCCGAGGCCGCCCGCGCGCTCTCCGGCATCCTGCTCTCCAACGGCCTGCTGCCCCCCGAGCCCATCACCCAGGCCTTGGTGGCGCAAGGCATCCCGCTGCTCGCGGTCGAGACGGAGGCCTTCGCCGTCACCGCCCGCATCAACAACATGACGGTCAAGACGACCGCGCAGGACGAGGACAAGATCCCCGTCATCCGCGAGCTGGTGGCGAACCACGTCGACCTCGACGCCATCCTGCGCGGGGCCGG
>CAIPVK010000022.1 GCA_903868455.1 uncultured Opitutia bacterium | reverse complement strand
CGCCAATCCTTCCGGCGCGACGGCGACACGACGGCGGTGTTCCAGGCCGACGGGTCGACGACGCTGACCTTCCGGGTGGGCGCGCGGTTCTGAACGTCAGCGGTCCTCGCGACGGCGCAGGATCCAGTCGAGGAACCGGCGGGCGCGGGACTTGACCTTGGGCTTGCGGTGGTCGCCCGTCTCGAGGTCGCGCAGATCCTTGCCCCGCCAGTTCATGTCGTCGTCCCGGGGCAGCAGCCCGAAACCGAAGATCACGGCCGCCAGGCCCACGGCGGCGATAAGGAGGGCGATGATTAGGTTGCTGTCCACGGGCGGGCCTCGAAGAACGGGGCTCCAAAGATCATAGGGTGAAGCGTAGCCTAATCCATAATAACCACAAGGAATTTTGACGAATAGGGACGCTATAACCCGGAGGTCAGACGGGAGTTTCAGGAGCTCAGTAAAACTCGACGGTGTAACTCAATTTACCACCCGACACCCCCTCGACCCCCTCCACAAGGACGCCGAACCGGGCGCCGCGATGCACCTTGGCCTGGGGTCGGAAGATGAGGCACTGGGTGAGGGTGCCGATGCCGGAGCGGTCGAGATTGACGTCGGTGAGCGGGATTTCCCTGAGGCCCTTGAGGTCCTCGGGGAACCGGCGGGCGCTGGCGGGCAGCTCGTAGACCTTCACGTCGCGACCGGCGAGGCGGTAGCGCCGCGGGTCGAGGGTGACGCTCCAGGCGGTGCCGGGCTTGAAGTGGGACAAGGGGTGGAAGCCCGCGGAGGGGAAGCAGAGGATGGCGCCGCGCGCGTCGGATCCGGAGCGATCGAAGCACCACATGGCGCTATAGCCGCCGACGACGCCGAAGCCGGTCTTGGCCATCGGGGGATTGAGGCACCAGCGGCGGTGGCCGACGCGGGCGACATTGGACGGGTCGGAGTCGTCCATGTAGCCGTCGACCGACCCCGTCAGGCCGTCGGCCCCGCTGGTCCAGGCAAGGTTGGAACTCGAGGTCGCCTCGTAGCCGCGGCGGTAGGCGATGTCATCCATCCCGGCCGGCTTGGGCGGGGTGTGGTCGATGCGGCCGATGCGGCGGCAGAGCTCGGCGCCGAACTTGGCGTTCCAGCACAGCTCCTCGTCGAGACGGACATCCCAGGAGAGGCCGGCGAGGTAGCGGTAGCCGTTGAGGCGGGCGAGCTCGGCGCGGGCCTTGGCGAGCTCGGAGGGGGTCGGGGCGGGGACGGTCGTCGCGGCGGCCTTGGGATCGGGTCGGCCGGAGGGCGCGCGGGCGGGCGCGGGGGCGACGCGGGCGGCGGCCTCGATCGCCTTGAGCGCCTTGTCGATCTCGGCCTTGCTCCGCTTGGCCGTCGTCTCCGGGGTGGGGTTGGCGGAAAGGACCGCGGACGCCAGGGCGGCGAGCAGAAGAAGGACGTTCCGGGTCATGGCAGGAGCGATAGGGCGAAGCCGCCCAAGGTCAAAGCGCCACGGGGGTCCGGCCCCGTCTTTTTCCTTCCCCCGGGACGGCCCCGCCTGCTACCTTCGGCTCACCCATGGGACAGCAATACAACAAGGTCATCAAGCGCCGCCGCCGCCGCGCCTATCTCGAGCGCGTGAAGGCCCGCGTGAAGGCCGCCCGCTCGTCGAAGAAGAAGACGGCCAAGAAGTGAGCGCGCACGGACGGCCAGGACTCGCCCTCGCGGTCGCGGTCCTCGCCGCCCTCGCCCTT
>CAIPVK010000021.1 GCA_903868455.1 uncultured Opitutia bacterium | reverse complement strand
TCGGCGACCGACGCCGAGATGCGGGCCTTCCTCGGCAGCCAGCTGCTGCTCGATCCCGCCGTGCCCACCGTCTCGCCGCTCGGCTCGGCGCCGGTCGCGCCCGCCCCTTACGCCTTCGACCCCCGGCACGGCCATCTCGCCCGCCTGGTCGACTCCCAGCGCGCCCTCGAGATGGGCGAGACCCCGTCGCTCCGGCCCGCCGAGCTCGCCGCCGCCGCGCGGAACAAGCAGGACGCCGAGCTGGCCGACCGCTCCCTGGTCCTCCTGCGGCGCATGGAGCCGGCGTCGGCCGCCCCCTTGCTCTGGGAACGCCTGGGCGCCGCCAAGGCGCGCTCCGCCGCCCTGCGCTGGGAGGAGGAGCTCCAGCGCGTGCCGTTGGCCGACCTCGCCCGCGGCTTCCCCGCGCGCCCGGGCGCCGATTGGTCGAAGCCCGCCCGCGCGGCCTGGCTGAGGATCGTCGCCGTCCGCCCCGCGCTCCGCGCCGACAAGGAGGCCGTAGCCGCGCTGCTCGCCGGGCCCGCCGACGAGCAGACCGAGGCCGCCTGGGAGGCGGTGCCCAACGTCTTCGCCGCCGCCGACCGCGCCCGCCTCGAGACGCTCGCCCAAGGCCTCTCCGAGCGTCTCCGCCCGAAGGCCCAGGAGTCGCTCGCCCGCCTGCGCTGACCCGCGCTTGCTCCCGGCGGCCCGCGCCGCTTGCATGGTCGCATGCCCACCCGCGATCCGCAGCCGAACCTCCTCCTCGTGGGGTTCATGGGCACGGGCAAGTCGACCCTGGGTCGGCTGCTCGCGCGTCGCTGGCGCCGTCCGCTCGTCGACACGGACGAGGTGGTCGAGCGCCTGGCGGGCAAGAGCATCCCCGAGATCTTCGCCCAGGAAGGCGAGGCCGCGTTCCGCGCCAAGGAGCGCGAGGTCGTCGAATCCCACCTGCCCGCGAGCGGCGCGGTCATCTCCTGCGGCGGCGGCCTGGTCGTCCCCGAGGGCATGGCGGCCTTGGTCGCCTCGAAGGGCGTCGTCGTCACCCTCTTCGCCTCGCCCGAGGCCGTGCTGCGCCGCACCCAAGGCAAGTCCAACCGCCCCTTGCTCGAGGGCGAGGATCCCGAGGCCCGCATCCGCGCCCTGATGGCCGAGCGCGAGAAGGCCTATCTCGCGTGCGGCACGGCCGTCTACACCGACGGCCGGACGCTTCCCCAGCTCGCTGACGCCGTTGAGCGGATCTACCGGCGGGAGGCGAGGGGGCGGTGAGCGGGGAGTGAGGAGTGGGGAGCGGGGAGCGGGGCTCCTAGGTTCAGAAATGGGATCAAGCTTACCTGCTAAGCCGCTAACCAGCTAGATAGGGCGGAAAGGGTGATGACCCGGCTACGGCATGCAGCCCGGTCATGCGCCCGAGATTGCAGGTTCATACCCTTGGTCCCCGCCTCGATACCTTGGTTAGCGGGTTAGCCGGCTAGCGGGTTAGCGTCATGGCCCTTCTGGCCTCCGACGTCCGACATCTGACGTCTCACTCCCCGCTCCCCGCTCCCCGCTCCCCGCTCCTCACTCCCCCTCCCACAACCCCTCCGCCGGTTTTCCCCCGACCAAGGCCTCAACCGCGTCGAGGAAATCGTCCCGTCGGCAGGGCAGGGCGCCGAGCGACATCAGGTGCGGCGTCGGGACCTGGCAGTCCACCAGCGGGCAGCCATGCTCGCGCAACCGGCCGATGAGATGCGCGAAGGCCACCTTCGAGGCGTCCGTCACGCGATGGAACATCGACTCCCCGCAGAACAGCCGACCCACCTGCACGCCGTAGAGCCCGCCGACCAAGGCGCCCTCGCGCCAGACCTCGACGCTGTGCGCGAGCCCGCGCCGGTGCAGCTCGCCATACGCGGCGAGGAACTCCCCCGTGATCCACGTCCCGTCCTGCCCGGGCCGCGGCGCCTCGGCGCAGGCCCGCATCACCTCGCCGAACGCCTGGTCGCGGGTCACCGTCCACACCGGCTTGCGCAGGGCCTTGGCCAAGCCGCGCGGCGGCTCCCAGTCGGCGGTCAGGACGACGCAGCGGGGCTCCGGGCACCACCAATGCGGCCCCTCCGGCCCGCTCGACCACGGGAAGACGCCGCTCGCGTAGGCGAGCGCGAGGCGATCGGGCGAAAGGTCGCCTCCGACGGCGATCGGCCGGTGCCGAGGGCCGCCGCGCGGGTCGCCGAGGTCCCAGCGGGTCACGCCCCCATCTCAGGGGGCCGCGCCCGCGGGGCAAGCGTCACTTCGTGATGTTGTAGACGGAGGGGACGGACACGCCGAGCTCGGTCGCGATCTCGCGGACGGAGAGCCCCTTCTGGCGCATCGTCGCGGCCTTGCGGCGCATCGTCTCGTCGATGACGGCGCGGCGGCGGGCGGGGCGGGTCATGAGGCGCAGGAGGCGGCGGGCCAGCTCCTGCTTCGACAGGCGCTCGATCTCCTTCGAGAGCTTGGTGCTCTGGCGGCGATGGGCTTCCTCCCATTGCTCGGACGCGAGGTCGCGGGCCTGGGCCAAGGCGGCACGCACGAAGGCGTCCTTGGTGGGGAAGTCGGAGGGGTCGAGGTCGAGGCGCATGACGTTGGTAAGGTCAGTAAATGTGAAAAATTGGTTAAATCAAAAAATAATAAACGGACGGGGGAGATACAATATAAAACACCTATCTTGGGTAGTGGTTCCTTATTTGCTCCAGTCCAGCATCCGTCGGAGGGGAACCTCCGCCCGGGCCCTGAGGGTCTCGTCCATATGGATCTCCGGCCCCCCGGAGGCCAGGCAGTCCCTCAGCTTGGCCAGGGTGTTCATCTTCATGTACCGGCACTCGTTGCAGGAGCAGCGGTCGGTCGGGGCGGCCACGAAGGTCTTGCCGGGCACCTCCCGGCGCAGGCGGTGGATCATCCCGGACTCGGTCGTCACGATGAGGGTGTCGGCCGACTGGCGCTTGGCCCAGGCCACCATGAGCTCGGTGCTGCAGACCTCGTCGGCCAGGGCGCGGACGGCCTCCGTGCACTCCGGGTGGGCCACCACGGGCGCCCCGGGGTGCAGGGCCTTGGCCCGGAGCAGGGCGGTGGGGGTGAACTGCACGTGGGCGTAGCAGCTACCCGGCCAGCAACGCATGCGTCGTCCGGTCCGCTGGGAGACCCATTGCCCTAGGTTCTGGTCCGGCACGAAGAGGATCTCGCGGTCGGCCGGGATGCGCTCGACGATGCGGCTGGCGTTGCCGCTCGTGCAGATGACGTCCGAGAGGGCCTTCACCGCGGCCGAGCAGTTGATGTAGGCGACCACCGCGAGGCCGGGGTTGGCGGCCTTCTCGCGCGCGAGGCGATCGGCCGGGCAGGAGTCGGCCAGCGAGCAGCCCGCCTCGAGGTCGGGCAGGAGCACGCGCTTGCCCGGGTTCACGATCTTGGCCGTCTCGGCCATGAAGTGGACGCCGCAGAAGACGATGGTCGAGGCGGTGGTCTCGGCCGCCTTGTAGGCCAGGCCGAGCGAGTCCCCCACGAAGTCGGCCACGCCCTGGATGTCCTCGCACTGGTAGTTGTGCGCGAGGATGACCGCGTCGGCCCGGCGCTTGAGCTCGAGCACCTCGCGCTGGAGGTCCGAGAGCGGCGCGGGGCCGGGCAGGGGAGGAAAGACGGCGGGGACGGGGGCGGGCACGGGGAAGGAATTCAGGAGGCGGCGCGGCGCTGGCAGTCGGAGCAGACGGCGCTCACCTGCAGGCGCTGGGAGACGGGACGCATGCCGTGCTTGGCCGCGACCGCCTTGCCGTACCACTCCATGAAGGGGGCGTCGACCTCCACGATGCGGTCGCAACGCTCGCAGACCAGCTGGGCGCGGAAGGCGGGGCCGCCGTTCTCGGTGAGGTAGTAGGTGTGGTCGCGGCCGACGTCGATCTCGCGCACGGAGCCGCAGCCCACGAGGAGGGGCAGGGTGCGGTAGACGGTCGCGCGCGAGACGGAGCGCTCGATGTCGCGCGCGCGCCGCAGGAGCTCGTCCGCCGTGTAGTGGCCGGTCAGCTGGCGCGCCGCCTCGTAGACGGCCATGCGCTGGCGCGTCCCGCGCAGGCCCTGCTGGGCGATGTAGGCGCGGAAGGCCTCCGACGGGTCGGAGGGCGGGTTCGGCTGGCGTTCGGGCGCGGCCATCAAAGTTGAGACTGTATTGAGAGCGGTTTCGGCGGTCAATACCCGCCTCGGGCTTCCTGCGTTGACTCCCCCTCCCCCCTCCTCTTGCCTCCAAGCCCCTTTTTTCGGGCAAAACCTCATGTTCCAAAACACGGACGACCTGCGCATCCGGAGCCGGAAACCCCTGTCTCCCCCCTCCGTCGTGCTCCGGGAGGTCCCCGCCAGCGAGCGGGCGACCGAGGTCATCGCCACCTCCCGCAAGGCCGTCTCCCGCATCCTCCAGGGCGGGGACGACCGCCTCATCGCGATCGTCGGCCCGTGCTCCATTCACGACCCCGACGCCGCCCTCGAGTACGCCCGGCACCTCAAGGCCGCCGCCGACCGCCTCGCGCCCGACCTCCTGGTCGTCATGCGCGTCTACTTCGAGAAGCCGCGCACGACCGTCGGCTGGAAGGGCCTGATCAACGACCCCGCCATCGACGGTTCCTTCGCCATCGACGCGGGCGTCCGCCTCGCCCGCAAGGTGCTCCTCGACATCGCCGAGCTCGGGCTGCCCACCGCGACGGAGTTCCTCGACCCCATCACCCCGCAGTACCTCGCCGACCTCGTGGCCTACGGCGCCATCGGCGCCCGCACCACCGAGAGCCAGATCCACCGCGAGCTCGCCTCCGGCCTCTCCATGCCCGTCGGCTTCAAGAACGGCACCGACGGCTCGGTGCAGGTCGCGGTCGACGCCTGCCTCTCCGCCCGCAGCTCGCACTGGTTCCCCTCCGTGACCAAGGACGGCGAGGTCGCCGTCTTCCAGACCGCCGGCAACCCCGACGCCCACGTCATCCTGCGCGGCGGCTCGCGCACCGGCCCCAACTACGGCGCCGAGCACGTGGCCGAGGCCGTCGCCCGCCTCGCCAAGGCCGGCATCCCCGGCCGCGTCGTCGTGGACTGCTCCCACGGCAACAGCTCCAAGGACCACCGCCGCCAGCCCGAGGTCGCGGCCGACCTCGCCGCCCAGGTCGCGGGCGGCTCCGCCGCCGTCGCCGGCCTGATGATCGAGAGCCACCTCCGCGAGGGCCGCCAGGACTGGAAGGGGCGCGACGCCTCCGAGCGCGGCGTGAGCATCACCGACGCCTGCATCAGCCTCGAGCAGACGCTCCCCGTCCTCGACGCCCTCGCCGCCGCCGTGCGCGCCCGCCGCGCCGCGCCCGTCGCCCGCTGACTTCCCGCCATGAACGCCGTGCTCAAGCTCCTTCTCGAGGGCGAGGCCCTCGACACCGCCCAGATGGGCAAGATCCTCGGCCTCGGCGCCGACGCGGTCGCCCGCGAGCTCGAGCAGCTGCGCAAGGACGGCGTCCTGCTCGGGCTGCGCCCCGTGCTCAACCCCTCCTGGGAGGCCGAGCGCCGCGTGCGCGCCGTGATCGAGATCAAGGTCCGCCCCGAGGGGCGCGGCGGCTTCGACGGCCTGGCCGAGCGCATCAGCGCGTTCGAGCAGGTCGAGAGCTGCCACCTGATGTCCGGCGGCTACGACCTCCTCGTCGTCGTCACGGCGGACAACCTCTACAAGGTCGCCAGCTTCGTCCACGAGCGCCTCGCCCGCATCGAGGGCGTGCAGGGCACCTCCACCCACTTCATCCTCCGCGCGTACAAGAAGGACGGCTTCCTCGTCTCCGACGACCGCCGCGACGGCGACAAGCCCCAGGTCAGCGCCTGAGCGCGCCCGGACCCTCCCGATGACCGACGACCGCCGCTTCGTCGCGCGCCACGTGGCCGCCCTGCCCAAGTCGGGCATCCGCGACTTCTTCGCCATCGTCTCGCAGATGCGCGACGCCGTCTCGCTGGGCATCGGCGAGCCCGACTTCGTCACGCCCTTCCATATCCGCGAGGCCGCCATGGCCGCGCTGGAGAAGGGCCGCACCTCCTACACCGACAACCGCGGCCTGCTCTCGCTGCGCGAGGAGATCGGCCGCTACGTCGCCCGCCACTACGGCCCCGAGTACCGGCCCGACGACGAGATCCTCGTCACCATCGGCGTCTCCGAGGCGCTCGACATCCTCCTGCGCGCCGTGCTGAACCCGGGCGACAAGGTGCTCTACCACGAGCCCTGCTACGTCTCCTACGCCCCGAGCGTCGCCCTCTGCCACGCCGAGGCCATCCCCGTCCGCACCGCCGACACGGACGCCTTCTCCCTCGACCCCGAGGCCCTGCGCGCCGCCTGGCGGCCGGGCTGCAAGGTGCTCATCCTCAACTTCCCCACCAACCCCACCGGCGGCACCGCCGACCGCGCCAAGCTCGAGGCCATCGCCCGCTTCGCGGTGGAGAAGGACCTCCTCGTCGCCTCGGACGAGATCTACTCCGAGCTCACCTTCGAGGGCGACCACGTCTCCATCGCCTCGCTGCCCGGCATGCGCGAGCGCACCGTCTTCCTGCACGGCTTCTCCAAGGCCTTCGCGATGACCGGCTTCCGCGTCGGCTACGCCTGCGGCCCGGCCGGCGTCATCGACGGCATGCTCAAGGTGCACCAGTACGCCATCATGTGCGCGCCCATCGCCAGCCAGGAGGCCGCCGTCGAGGCCCTGCGCAACGGCCGCGACGCCATGCTGCACATGCGCGACAAGTACCGCGAGCGCCGCGACTTCATCGTCCGCCGCCTCAACGCGCACGGCCTGCCGTGCCACCTGCCGCGCGGCGCCTTCTACGCCTTCCCGCGGGTCGACGTCACCGGCCTCGACTCCATGGCCTTCGCCCAGGGCCTCCTGCGCGAGGAGAAGGTCGCCATCGTGCCCGGCACGGCCTTCGGCCAGGCCGGCGCGGGCTTCTGCCGCGCCTCCTTCTCCACGAGCTACGAGCGCATCAACGAGGCGATGGACCGCCTCGGCCGCTACCTCGACCGCCTGCGCGCGCGCTGACCGCAGGCGGGGCTTGCGCCCCGCGCCGCGCGCCCCGACCCTCCGCCGATGCCGACCTCCACCGAGCTTCCCCGCGCCGTCGCCCTCGTCGGCCGGCCCAACGTGGGCAAGAGCCGGCTCTTCAACCGGCTCGTCGGGCGCCGCATCTCCATCGTCCACGACCAGCCCGGCGTGACCCGCGACCTGATCGTCTCGGAGGTCGACGACGGGCGCTACACGCTGATGGACACGGGCGGCATCGGCCTCTTCGACCGCGCCCTCACGCCCGACGACATCGCCGCGGCGGTCGAGGAGCAGGTCGGGTTCGCCATCGCCGCCGCCGGGCTCGTCCTGCTCGTCGCCGACGCCTCCGAGGGATGCGTGCCGCTCGACCTCGAGGTCGCCGCGCGCCTCCGCGCGGCGGGCAAGAAGGTCGTGGTCGTCGCCAACAAGGCCGACACCCCGGAGCGCGACGGCGCCCTGCACGAGTTCTACGCCCTCGGCTTCGGCGAGCCCGTGCTCGTCTCGGCCGAGCACGGCCGCGGCGCCGACTTCCTCCGCCGTCGCATCCTCGCCGAGCTCGGGCCCGCGCCCGAGGCGCCCCGCGACACCGTGGCGGCCATCCGCCTGGCCCTGGCCGGCCGCCCCAACGTCGGCAAGAGCTCGCTCGGCAACCGCCTGCTCTCGGCGGAGCGCCTCGTGGTCTCGCCCACCGCCGGCACCACGCGCGATCCCTCCAGGCACCGCATCGGCTGGAAGGACGCCGAGGGCAAGGCCGTCGCCTTCGACCTGGTCGACACCGCCGGCCGCAAGGCCGCCACGCGCCAGGACACGCTCGACTTCTACTCGCACAGCCGCGCCCGCGAGATCCTCGCCGAGGCCGACGTCGTCTTCCTCGTCCTCGACGCCCAGCAGGGCGTGACGCGCCTCGACCTCCAGCTCGCGGGCGAGCTCGCCGAGGCCGGCGCGGGGATCGTCCTCGTCGTCAACAAGTGGGACCTCGCCCTCGAGGCCCTAGCCAAGGGCCCGGTCGGCGAGCACGAGGACGAGCGCGCCTTCCGCCGCGCCTTCCAGCAGGCCGTCCGACGCGCCCTCTTCTTCCTGCCCGAGCCGCCGCTCGTCTTCGTCTCCGCCAAGACGGGCCTGCGCGCCGACGACCTGCTCGCCGCCGCCGCCGGCGTCCACGCCCGCGCG
>CAIPVK010000020.1 GCA_903868455.1 uncultured Opitutia bacterium | reverse complement strand
GTGCCGCCGATGGGATTTAGGAGGCGCATCGACGATCCTCCGCATGCCGGCTCGTCCTCTTGGCTGGAATCGAATCCGGAACACCCCCGAAAGACTGGTTGGTTGAGAACCCGTCGGACGAGGCCGACTGGGAAGGAACACAGCCAAGAGTATACCACATGCCCCCAAACGCAAGCGTCCCCGCCGCATTCCCCTTCACTTCAGGGCTGTTTGGGGCACCTTTTCCCCATGGAGCTCCTGCTCATCGCCGCCGCCTCCCTCGCCGCCGCCCTGGTGACCTTCGTCTCGGGCTTCGGGCTCGGGACGGTCCTGATGCCCGTCCTCGCGCTCGTCGTCGCCCCCGAGTCGGCCGTCGCCCTCACCGCCGTCGTCCACCTCCTGGCCAACCTGCTCAAGGTGGGATTGGTCGGACGCGAGGCCGACCGCGCCACCCTGCTGCGATTCGGTCTCCCCGCCTTGGCCGGTGGCCTCGCGGGAGGATGGCTCCTGCGGTCGTGGGCGTCCTCGGCCGATCCCGTCATCCTCCGCGTGGGCGAGCGCGAGTTCTGGACCTACCCCGCCCCGCTCGCCATCGGGACGGTCATGCTCCTCATGGCCGGGACCGAGCTGCACCCGAGGTTCGCAGGCTGGCGGCCGTCCGCACGATGGTTGCCGCTCGGCGGCCTCGCCTCCGGGCTCCTCGGCGGCTTGTCCGGCCACCAAGGCGCGCTCCGCAGCGTCTTCCTCTCCGGCCTGCCCGGCCTGACCCCGGTCGCCTTCGCCGCCACCGGCGCGGTCATCGCCTGCGGGGTGGATGTGGCGCGGCTCGCGGCCTACGGGACGACCGCCTGGACGCCGGCCGCGGAGCACGCCGCGCTGCTCGCGACCGCCGGGGTGGCCGCCCTGGCCGGCACCTGGCTCGGGAGCCGCTGGATCCGCAAGGTCACCCTGCCCTTCGTCCGCCGCCTCGTCGCCGTCGGCGTGATCCTCGTCGCCCTCCGCCTGATCACCGGAGGGTTTCCGCTTCCCGCCTGAAGGCGCCGGGGCTAGGTTGGCGCCATGCGCGACCTCGCCGACCTCCGCACCCTCGCCCTCGCCACCGCCGAGGCGGCCGGCCGGCTGCTGCGCGACGGCGCCTCGCGCCAGGTCAACGCGACGACGGACGACGACGTCAAGATGCAGGCGGACGTCGACTCCGAGACGCTCGTGCGCGAGCGCCTCGCGGCCTCCGGCCTCCCCGTCATCGGCGAGGAGCTCGGGGGCGACCCCGCGCTCTTCGACTCGGGCGACGCGCTGTACTGGGTGGTGGACCCCTTGGACGGGACCTACAACTACCTGCGCAACCAGCCCTGCACCTGCGTCTCCCTCGGCCTGATGCGGGGCAAGGAACCCGTCCTCGGCGTCATCCGCGACTTCACCTCCGGGAAGACCTATCTAGGCGTCCCGGGCGAGGGCACCTATGTCAACGGGCGCCGGGTCACCCCCGCCTGGGCGGCCCGCGCCGCCGACGCCTGCCTGATGACCGGCTTCCCGGCCGCGGCCGACAAGGAGGGCCCGGCCATGGCCGCCTTCCTCCGCGAGGCCTCGCGCTACAAGAAGATCCGCATGATCGGCAGCGCGGCCCTGGCCATCGCCTACGTCGCGGAGGGCGTCGCCGACACCTACCAGGAATGCGCGACCAACCTCTGGGATGTCGCCGCGGGCCTCGCCCTGATCAAGGGCGCCGGCGGCCACTACCGCATGGTGCCCACCGGCAAGCGCCCCCTCAACTTCGACCTCTGGGTATCCGCCCGCGAGGAATGGACCCGCTGAGCCCGCCTTCATGAGCCGAATCGCCCTCCTCCTGCTCGCCCTCGCGGTCCGCGCCGCGGAACCGACGCCCACGCTCTCGCAGTGCCCGCCCGTGCCTCCGGGCACCCCGCCGCCGGTCGTCCAACCCCCCGCGGCGCCCGTCGAGGGACCCCGGATGCCGGACCCCGCCCAGGCCGTCTTCGCCGCGGCGATGCGCATCGAGTCGGTCCACGGGCGTTCCGAGAAGGCGAACCGCTGGTCGGCCATCGTCACCGACGGGTCCGAGGAGGAGCAGCGCGCCGCGGCCTTCCTGCTCGCCACGATGCCCGCGCGCGACCTTCGCTCGCTCGACCCCGCCTTCGTCCGGGAGAATGTCCGCCTCGCCTTGCAGGCCCGACGCGAGTTCCCCTGGGCCGCGGACACGCCCGAGGCCCTTTTCCTCAACGACGTCCTGCCCTACGCGGCGCTGGACGAGGCGCGCGACCCGTGGCGGGCGCAGTTCCTCGCGATGCTCCGCCCCGTCGTGGCCGGCTGCAAGTCGCGCCGGGAGGCCATCGTGGCCGTCAACGCCGCGCTGCGCGACCTCGTGAAGGTCGACTACAACACCAAGCGCCGCGCCCCCAACCAGAGCCCCGCCGACTCGATGCGCCAGGGCATGGCGTCCTGCAGCGGGCTCTCCATCCTGCTCGTGGACGCCTTCCGCGCGGTCGGCATCCCCGCGCGCGTCGCCGGCTGCGCCACCTGGGTCACCGTCCAGGGCAACCACAACTGGGTGGAGGTCTGGGATGGCGAGTGGAACTTCACGGAGTACTACCCCGACAAGGGCGGCCTGAACCGCAGCTGGTTCCTCGAGCGCGCCGCCTACGCCGACCCCGTTCGCCCCGAGACCCGCATCTACGCCGCCTCCTGGGCCCCGACCGGCCAGGCCTTCCCGCTCGTCTGGAACCTCCGTCAGCGCGAGGTCGCCGCAATCGACCGCACGGCCGCCTACCATGCCTGGGCGGGCGGACGGAAGCGGGCGCTCGCGCCCGACGAGTCCCTGGTCGGCGTCCGCGTCTTCCGCGGCGACCGGCGCGAGGCGAGCGAGGCGACGCTGTCGCAGGGCGGCAGGACCCTCGCCACCGTGCGCACGGCCGGCCCCGAG
>CAIPVK010000019.1 GCA_903868455.1 uncultured Opitutia bacterium | reverse complement strand
CTTCGGCGCCGGCCACGCCGGCACCGCGCTCTCCGCCGCGGTCGGCTTCGCCAACGCGCGCGACCGGCTCCGCGAGCCGAGCCACGTGGTGGCCGTGATCGGCGACGCCGCCCTCACCTGCGGCGTGACCCTCGAGGCGCTGAACAACGCCCGGTCCGCGGCCTCGCGCCTGGTGGTCGTGCTCAACGACAACGAGTGGTCCATCGACCGCAACGTCGGCGCCATCGCCGAGATGTTGAGCCGCATCCTCGTCAGCCCCTCGTACAACCGCTCCCAGAGCGGCCTGAAGCGCGCCCTCGGGGGCTCCGGCTGGGGCCGCCGCGCGCTCGACTTCGGTCGCACCCTGAAGCGCGAGGTCAAGGACCTGTTCACCCGCAACAGCTCGCTCTTCGAGCAGTTCGGCCTGCGTTACATCGGCCCCGTCGACGGCCACGACACCGAGGCGCTCGAGCGCTACCTGCGCTTCTGCAAGGACTCGCCGGTCCCCGTCGTCCTGCACGTGCGCACCGAGAAGGGCAGGGGCCTCCCCGCCGCCCTCGGCAACCCCGAGAAGTTCCACGGCACCGGCGCCTTCGATCCCGAGACGGGCGACAGCCTCGCCTCCGGCGCGCCCGGCGCCCCGCGCGCCTGGCAGGACGTTCTGGGCGGGCTTCTCGTGCGCGAGGCGCGCGCCGACGCCCGCGTCGTCGGCATCACCGCCGCGATGCCCTCCGGCACCGGCCTCTCCCAGCTCAAGCGCGAGCTGCCCGGCCAGTACCACGACGTCGGGATCGCCGAGGAGCACGCCGCGCTCTTCGCCTCCGGCCTCGCCGCGCGCGGCCTGCGGCCGGTCTGCGCCATCTACTCGACCTTCCTGCAGCGGGCCTACGACATGGTCATCCACGACGTCTGCCTGCAGCGCCTGCCGGTGACCTTCTGCATGGACCGAGCCGGCCTCTCACCCCAGGACGGCCCGACGCACCACGGGCTCTTCGACATCGCCTACCTGCGCTGCGTGCCCAACGCCACCGTCATGCAGCCCAAGGACGAGGACGAGCTCGCCGACATGCTCCACACCGCCCTCGGATCGGGCGCGCCCATGTTCATCCGCTACCCGCGCGGTCCCGCCGCCGGCGTCGCCGTGAAGGAGACGCCCGCGGTCCTGCCGGTCGGCAAGGCCGAGGTCCTGCGCGAGGGCCGCGACATCCAGGTCTGGGCCCTCGGCTCGATGGTATCCGACGGTCGCGCGCTGGCGGAGTCCCTCGCCGCCGCCACCGGCGCCTCGGTCGGGCTGGTCAACGCCCGCTTCGCCAAGCCGATCGACGCCGGGCTGCTGCTCGCGCAGGCCCGCGAGGCGCGCCTCGTCGTCACGCTCGAGGACGGCGCCGTCACGGGCGGCTTCGGCACCGCCGTGCTCGAGGCGCTCGCCGAGGCCGGCTCCCCGGCGCGCGTCCTCCGCCTCGGCTGGCCGGACCGCTTCGTCGGCCACGCCTCGGACGTCCGCACGCTCCGCGCCGAGCACGGCCTCGCCCCCGAGCAGCTGCTCGCCCGGGCGACCGAGGCCTGGCGCGCCGCGTCCGCCTCCTGACGCCCTCAGAAGTCGAAGCCGGCCTTCAGGCGGATCTCCCAGGGACTCTTGTCGCCGACGTTGAGCTCGCCCTTGTCGGTCGGGCTGCCCGCCACCTGCGCCAAGGCCGTGGCGGTCATGAAGAAGCTCCCCTCCGACTGGTAGCGGGCGCAGGGCCCGACGAAGGCGGTGAAGTGCTCGAAGTCCGAGCCCTCGGCCCACTCGGCCCCGACGACGGCCTCGAGGCCGGCCTGCCAACGCTCGCCGACCTGCCACGCCACGCCCTGGGTCAGCTTGAGCGTCAGGGCGTCCTCGCCCGTCGAGGGCACGCGCTCGACCTCGCCGACGAGGTTGGCGGCGTAGATGCCGTCCTGCCCCTCCTCGCCGAGGTTGTGCTGCAGCAGGTACTTCACCTCGAGCGAGTACTGGTCGCGAAGGGCGCCGCTCTTGGAGCTCGACTGCGAATAGCCGGGCTCGATGTAGATCGCGCTTCCCCAGGCCTCCTGGTCGGGGTGGGCGAGCATGCGCATGTAGGCGACCTGGAAGCCGTCGAAGCGCAGCCCGTCGCGAACCGCGGTGTCGAAGTGACGGTAGTTCAGGTAGGCGGAGAGTTGCTCGCGCTCGGAGAGGCCGAACTCGAGCTCGGAGCGGAGATCGACGGCCCGGTAACCCGAATCATAACCCGCGCCGAGGTCGCGGCCCAGGCGCCCGGTCGCCCACTGCACGAAGCTCACCTTGCCCGGAGCGAGCGTCTCGGAGAGGTAGGAGTAGCCGAAGGGGTTGTCGCAGGCCTTGGCGACAAGAGGCAGGGAGCAGAGGGAGAGGAGGAGGAGG
>CAIPVK010000018.1 GCA_903868455.1 uncultured Opitutia bacterium | reverse complement strand
GCGCAATCCAACGCGTCGACATCCAGGACATCCGCCACGTCGGGGTCGCGCAGGAGCCGCTCGCGGAGCGGGCGGAGCTTGCGCACGAAGCCGAGGGCGGCGGGGACGAGGTACCAGACGTGGAGGCGGTGCAGCTCCTGGATGCGGGCGATGGGGCACTCGGTCGGCCCGCGGATCTCGGCCGCGCCCGGCAGCTCGCGCTCGACCTCGCGGACCCAGCGCTCGGCGATGAAGGCGACCTTCTCGGCGTCGCGGCCGCGGAAGACATGGCGGATGAGGTGGCGGCCCGGCGGGTAGCCGAACTCGGCGCGGCGGGCGAGCTCGGCCGAGGCGAAGCCCTCGAAGTCGCAGCGCTTGGCGAACTGCACGGGCTCGGAGGCGGGCTGGAAGGTCTGCACGACCACCGCGCCCTCGAGCCCTCCGCGGCCCGCGCGGCCCGCGACCTGGGTGAGGAGCTGGAAGGTGCGCTCGGCGGCGCGGAAATCCGGCAGCTGGAGCGAGAGGTCGGCGTCGAGGATCCCGACCAGCGTCACGCGCGGGAAGTCCAGGCCCTTGGCGATCATCTGGGTGCCGAGCAGGATATCCAGCTTGCCCGCCCGGAAGTCGGAGAGGACCTCGCGGAAGCGGTGCTTGCGCGACATGGTGTCCGCGTCGATGCGGGCCATGCGCGCGCGGGGGAAGAGCTGCGCCACGACCTCCTCGGCGCGCTGGGTGCCGTGGCCCTTCCAGCGGATGTCGGGCGAGCGGCAGGCCGGGCAGGCGGTCGGCGCGGGGGCGCGGTGGTCGCAGAGGTGGCAGCGCACGGTGCCGTCGGTGCGGTGCAGCGTGAGCGGCACGCTGCAATGCGGGCAGGGGGCGGCGACGCCGCAGGCGGGGCAGACGCAGGCGCGCGAGTGGCCGCGGCGGTTGAGGAAGAGGATGGCCTGCTCCCGCCGCGCGAGCCGCTCGCGCAGGCCGTCGACCAGCTCGCGGGAGAGGACGGGTACGCCCTTGGCGTGGAGGGCCTCGCGGCGCATGTCGACGATGCGGAAGGCGGGGAGCGGGCGGTCGTCCACCCGGCGCGTCAGGCGGTCGAGGACGTAGCGGCCGGAGGTCGCGTTGGCCCAGGTCTCGAGCGAGGGGGTGGCGGAGCCGAGGACGCAGGCCGCCCCGGCCAGCTTGGCGCGCATCACCGCGACGTCCCGTCCGTGGTAGAGCGGGGTCTCGGACTGCTTGAAGGAGGGCTCGTGCTCCTCGTCGACCACCACCAGGCGGAGGTCGGGAAGGGGCGCGAAGACGGCGGAGCGCGCGCCGACCACGACCCGGGCCTGCCCCATCGCCATGGCCATCCACGCGTCGAAGCGCTCGCCGGCCGAGAGATGGCTGTGCCAGACGACGACCTTGGCGCCGAGGTCGGCGAGGCGGGAGCGGAGGCGGCCCACGGTCTGGGGCGTCAGCGCGACCTCGGGCACGAGGAAGATGGCCGAGCCGCCCTCCTGGACGACCTTGCGGATGAGGGCGATGTAGACCTCGGTCTTGCCCGAGCCGGTCACGCCGTGCAACAGGTGCGCGCGGAAGGCCCTGGCGTCGAGCGAGGCCGTCACCGAGGCGATGGCGGCGGCCTGCTCGGGGTTGGGGTCATGGCCGGCGGAGGGGACGGCCTCCGCCTCGGCGTAGGGGTCGTCGTAGGCCACGCGCAGGATGACCTCGGCGCGCTCGGCGACCAGGCCCTTGCCGATCAGGGCGTCGACCGCCGACTGACCGACGCCGATGCCGTCCGTCGCGTCCGTCCGCGGCACCGGCCCTTCCCTGCCGGCCAGCAGGTCGAGCACCTGGGCCTGCTTGGGCGCGCGCCGGCGCAGCGCCGCGAGCTCCTCGGCGTCCGGCGATCGGGCGAGCGAGAGCAGGCGCCGGAGGACGGGCCGGACCCCGGTGCGGACCGCCGAGGGCAGCACGGTCTCCAGCACGCTGTTGAAGCTGCAGCCGTAATACTCGGCCATCCACTCCGCGAGGCGGCAGACCTCGGGGGTGAGCACGGGCTGGTCATGGACCAGCGCGGCGATCGGACGAAGCTTGGCGCCTTCGGGCGGCTCGGCCGGGTTGCGCCAGACGACGCCGATGCGGACGCGGGCGCCGAGGGGCACCTGCACGAGGTGGCCGACGCGCAGGCGCTCGCGCAGGGGGGCGGGCACGGCGTAGGTGTACGCGCGCGACCCGCCGTCGAGGGGAATCACCTCGGCGGCCCCGGCGGGCACCTCTCCGAACAGGTCGGGCACGGGGACAGGTTCGTCGAGGCCGGACGCGGAGTCGAGCCGCCTCAGCCGCGGGAGCGGGAATGGGCGGCGATGCGGACGCACATCAGCGCCCAGCAGGTGCCGATGGCGTTGGCGACGGGGAGCTGCAGGCCGACCGGCAGGCTGTAGAAGATGGCCGCGCCCGGCCCCCAGATGGCCCAGTTGGTCACGAGGTTGGGCACGACGATGCGGCGATACCAGCCGGGCCGGAGGGCCTCGCGCAGCGCGGCGACATCCCAGCCGAGGTCCTTCCAGAGATGCGAGACGGCGTTGAACGGCGCGCCGACCAGCACGGTGAAGACGAACATGTCGGCCAGCACCTTCGCGAGGACGACGCCCGGGGTGGGCACGGGGCCGAGGGCGACGGCGAGGAACTCGTAGAAGGAGCTGACGACGACGCCCATGAACGCCCACCAGACCACGCTGTGGGTGAGGTCGGCCACGGGGTGGGCCGGTCGGAGCGCGGGCAGGGCCATCCGCATCAGCCACGGGATCAACCCGGAGGTGAGGGCGGTGAACCAGGCGGCGAAGACATAACCGCCCGACTCGCGGGCCGCTCGCACCCTGTCGAGCACCGCGGCGGCGGCGGGCACGTGGTAGTAGGCGACGACCAGGGCGAGCGCGCCGAGCAGCACGAGGGCGGCCGGCAGGGCCACCTCGCGGGCGGCGCGTCGGCCCGCGACCCAGGGCGAATCCTCGGCCTGGCTCATCCGAGGAGGCGCCGGAGCACCTGGTCGACCACCGCGGGGTTGGCCTTGCCCTTGGTGCGCTTCATCACCGGGCCCTTGAGGGCGTTGATGGCCTTGTCGTTGCCGGCGCG
>CAIPVK010000017.1 GCA_903868455.1 uncultured Opitutia bacterium | reverse complement strand
CCGCCAGGCACCAGTCGGAGGTGATCAGGACCACGGGTTCCCGGCTCGTGACGACAAGCGCCCTCGAGGCGCCGCGCGGGGAGCCGCACGCCGCCAGCAGGACGCTGGAGTCGAGGAAGAGGCGCACCGCCGACCGGTCAGCGTTTGCGCGAGCCGCGGGCCTTGCGCAGGGCGGCAAGGTCCGCCTCGTCCTTGCGGATCCACTTGCGAAGGGTCGCCCGCGGTATCCGGCGGGCGGCGCCGACGGCATCGGCGGGAAGCTCGGCCAGCGCCTGCCGCGCGCCGACGAGCGGCACCACCTGATGGGGGCGGAGCAGGAGGCCCTGGTCGGTCACCTCCGCCACGAGCACCTGGTCGGGGCCGAGACCCAGCTGGCGCCGAAGCCTCGCCGGCACCGTCAAGGTGCCGCGGCTGCTCAGCGTCAGGATGTCGGGCATGGGATCCATGTTGCTGAAATTCCGCAATTCGGCAACCGGGGAGTGGAGGTGGGGAGGCATGCGTCCAGCCTGGGGCGGCCCCTTGCGTCCGCCAGCGCGCCCTTCACCTAGGCCCCGACCGGGGATTTTCCCCAGCCAGGAGCCCCCGGATGAGGACTTCGCCTCAGGCCCGCAGCGACCGGTTGACCGCGCTGACCAGGGCCTTGAGGCCCGCCAGCTCGATGTTGGGGTCGACCCCGCAGCCCCAGACCATCCGGCCGTCCTTGGTCTGGATGGAGACATAGGCGGCGGCGGACGATTCCTCGCCGCTGGTCAAGGCGTGCGAGCGGTAGTCGCTGAGCGCGAACTCCGTCCACCCCTGGGCGAGGAGGGCGTGCACGAAGGCGCTGATCGGGCCGTTGCCCTCGCCCTTGAGCACGCTGCGGTCGCCGTTCCAGGCGACCTCGGCCCGGACCAGCACGCGGTCCTTGCCGAGAGGGTCGGAGTCGAAGGACAGCAGGGCGAGGGGCGAGGCGAGGTTGACGAAGCCGCGGCGGAACTCCGCGAGGATCTCGTCGGGCGAGAGCTCATTGCCGAGCCTGTCGGCGACCGCGCCGACCAGGTTGCCGACCTCGGGGTGCATCTTCTTGGGCAGGTCGTAGCCGAACTTGCTCTCGAGGACGTAGGCGACGCCGCCCTTGCCGCTCTGGGAGTTGATGCGGATGATGGCCTCGTAGGAGCGGCCGATGTCCTTCGGGTCGATGGTGAGGTAGGGGACGTCCCAGAGCGCGCCGGCGCCGCCCTTCGCGCGCCGGTTCATGCCCTTCTTGATGGCGTCCTGGTGCGAGCCCGAGAAGGCCGTGAAGACGAGGTCGCCGGCGTAGGGATGGCGCTCGGGTACCGTCATGCGCGTCGTGCGCTCGTAGACCTCGCGGATGCGGGGCAGGTCGGACAGGTCGAGGCCCGGGTCGACGCCGTGGGAGAAGAGGTTCAGGGCCACCGTGACGATGTCCAGGTTGCCCGTGCGCTCGCCGTTGCCGAAGAGCGTGCCC
The DNA here is from genome assembly GCA_903868455.1 of uncultured Opitutia bacterium. Classification (GTDB taxonomy): domain Bacteria; phylum Verrucomicrobiota; class Verrucomicrobiia; order Opitutales; family UBA953; genus UBA8828. The sequence goes on along the minus strand of CAIPVK010000017.1, from coordinate 3,936 downwards.
TCGACGCGGTCCGCGCCGGCCATCAGGCCGAGCTCGGTGGCCGCGACGCCCGTGCCGCGGTCGTTGTGGGTGTGGAGCGAGATGATCGCCGCCTTGCGGTCCTTGAGGTGGCGGCAGAACCACTCGATCTGGTCGGCGTGGGTGTTGGGCGTTCCGGCCTCGACGGTGAGGGGGAGGTTGAGGATGACGGGTCGCTGCGCCGACGCGCCCCAGGCGGCCGAGACGGCCTCGCAGACCTCGAGGGCGTAGTCGGTCTCGGTCAGCACGAAGGTCTCGGGGCTGAACTCGAGCCGCCAATCCGTCCCTTGGTTCTCCTCGGCCAGCTGGCGGATGAGGCGGGTGGCCTTGACCGCGACGTCGCGCACCTCGTCCTTGGAGAGGCCGAGGACGATCTCGCGCTGGGCGGGGTTGGTGGGGGTGTAGAGGTGGACGATCGCCCGCTTGGCGCCCCGCAGCGCCTCGAAGGTCCGGCGGATGAGGTGCTCGCGGGCCTGGACGAGGACCTGCACCGTGACGCCTTCCGGAACGCGTTTCTCCTCGATGAGGCGGCGGGTGAAGGTGAACTCCGTGTCCGAGGCCGAGGGAAAGCCGATCTCGATCTCCTTGAACCCGATGCGGCACAGGAGCTCGAACATCTCGAGCTTCTCCTCCACGCCCATCGGGATGGCCAGCGACTGGTTGCCGTCGCGCAGGTCGACCGAGCACCAGGTCGGGGCGCGGTCGAGCACGGCGTCGGGCCAGCGGCGGTCCTTGAGGACGACCGTGCGGAACGGGCGATACTTGCCGGGGGGAGGGGTGGGCATCTGGGGTGAGGTCTAAGGGGGTGGGGCGGTCGAGGAAAGGGGGAAGGACGGGCCCAAAACGGAAGGACCCGCCCGGATGATCCGGGCGGGTCCTTCGCTCAGGGCGAGGAGACCCGGATCAAGCGTCCGGCTTGGTCTTGCGAAGGCCCGTCACGCGCTTGCCCTTGAAGTCGCCGCGCTTCTTGAGGAGCTCGACGCGCTCGAAGCGCTTGAGGACGTTGCGCTTGGTGCCCGTGGAGGCGTTGCTCTTGAAGCTGGCGTGCTGGGTCATGGCGGAGGAAGGGGAATCCGAGGTTGGGGGAAGGGGGAGGGGGAGGGCAAGGGGAAAGAGGAGCGGGGAGTGGGGGACGGGGAACGGGCTAAACAGCGGTACTAGCGGTAGCAGCGGTGGCAGCGGAGGGCCTCCGGCCCTGCGAGAGTTGCAGCAGAGGTAGGGGCGCCTCGCCGAGGCGACCGCGGCCGGCTCGGCGAGCCAGCCCTACCCGATACAAGGATTCGGAGGATGACGAGGAGGCGGAGGATGCTGAGGAATCCGCTACCGGGGCCGCAGGCCCCTCCGCCAGCCCGCTAGCACCGCTAGTACCGCTTGAGGCGGCTAGAAGGCGCTAGAAGCGGCTAGAAGGGGCTAGAGAAGGCTAGAAGTGGCCTGAAGAGGATGGGAAGGCCTGGGAAGGATGGGGCATACCAAGCTATCGAGCTACCAAGCCAACGAGCTAAAGAGCTCTTTGCCAACGCGCAGCGAGTTCTCTCCCGCTGCCACCGCTGCTACCGCTAACACCGCTAGTCGTCCATCTCCCACTCCCCACTCCCCACTCCCCACTCCTCTCTTGCCCCCTCCCTCCCCGCGCCATCACCCTGCGGCGTGCGGATCCTCGACCGCTATGTGCTGGGCGAATGGGCGAAGATCTTCGGCCTCTGCCTCGGCGCGCTCGGCGGCATCGTCGCGCTCTCCGTCGCCTACCGCCACGCCCCCGAGTTCATAGAGTGGGAGGCTGGCATGGGGCGCTTCATCCCCTTCCTGCTGCTCCGGATCGTCGCCGAGCTGCCCGTCCTCATCCCCGTCTCCCTCCTCGTCTCCGTCGTCTTCGTCCTCGCCCAGCTCAACCGCAGCCAGGAGCTCGCCGCCGCCCGCGCCGCGGGGCTGAGCATCTTCCGCATCACCGCCCCGCTCTGGGCGGCCTCCGCCGCCTGCGCCCTCGCGCTCGCCGGCCTCAACGCCTCCTGGGTCTCCTCCTCGCAGGAGGCCGCCCGCGCCATCGCCGACCGAGCCGAGTTCGACGCCCTCCTGCGCAAGGGCGGCGAGGCCAAGGTGACGGGCGAGGGCGAGCTGGTCGCCTTCGAGACGGGCGACGGCCGCCGCCAGTGGATCATCGGCCGCCTGAGCCTCGCCGCCGGCCGCGCCTCCGACGTCCACGTCCATTTCCGCGACACCCAGTCGCGTGAGTTCCGGCGCATCGTCGCCCGCGCCGCCGAGTTCCGGAAGGTCGGCGACGCGTGGACCTGGGAGTTCGTCGACGCGCGCGAGCTCGTCTTCGACCCCGCCACCGGCGCCTTGCTGCGTCAGCCCCGCCACGCCCGCCTCGGCCCGGTCGAGGGCGACGACCCCACGCTCATGGCCGCGACGACCGCCCGCGCCAAGGAGCTCTCCTTCCGCGAGCTCGCCGCGCTCGAGCGCGAGGCCGGGTGGTTCCCCGAGGGTCGGATGGCCCAGTTCGCCATGCGCTACCACGGCACCCTCGCCAGCCCGATGATCTGCCTCGTGGTGGTCGCCATCGCCATCCCCTACGCCGTGGTCGGCGGCCGCGTGAACCCGATGATCGGGGTCAGCAAGACCCTCGGCCTCTTCGTCGCCTACTACTTCGCCGCCATGATCCTGAACGCCCTCGGGGCCTCCGGGACCTTGCCTCCGGTCGCCGCCGCCTGGCTGCCCCCGCTGGGGCTGGCCTTCTGGGCCTTGCCCCGGCTGCGCGGCGTCAACTGACCCCTTTCCATGCTCCGCGCCGTCCGTCTCGCCGCCTCCGCCCGCCATGCCCGCGCCTTGCGCGGCCACCCTTGGGCCTACCGGGCCGAGATCGAGGTCGTCGGCCCCTCCGTGCCCGACGGCGACGCCGTCGAGCTCACCGACGCCCGGGGCTACTCGCTCGGCGCCGGCATCTGGAACGCGCGCTCGCAGATCGTCTGGCGTCGCTTCGCCAGCCGCCCCGAGCCGCTCGACGCCGAGGGCCTCGCCCGCCGCCTCGCCGCGTCCGTCGCGCGCCGACCCGCCGCCGCGTTCGGGCGCCTCGTCTACGCCGAGGCCGACGCGCTCCCCGGCCTGATCGTCGACCGCTTCGGCCCGCTCCTTTCCGTGCAGGCCAACACGCTCGGCATGGACCGCCGCCTGCCGGCCATCCTCGACTGGCTGCGCAAGACCCTGGCGCCCGAGGAGATCGTCCTCCGTCTCGACGCCCCCGCGCGCGAGCTGGAGGGCCTCCCGCTGCGCGTCGCCACCGCGAGCGGCAAGCCGCTCAAGCCCCGCCGCCTCGAGCACGCCGGCCTCAGCTGGGAGGTCGACCTCCTCGGCGGGCAGAAGACCGGGCTCTACCTCGACCAGTTCCCCCAGCACGCCCGCATCGCCTCGCTCGCCAAGGGGCGCCGCATGCTCGACGCCTTCTGCAACCAAGGCGGCTTCGCCCTCGCCGCCGCCAAGGCCGGGGCCTCCGAGGTCCTCGGGGTCGACCAGTCCGAGGACGCCATCGCCGCCGCGCGCGCGAACGCCGAGGCCAACGGCCTGCCCGGCGCGCTCTTCGAGGTCGCCAACGTCTTCGACTGGCTGCGCGACCGGGCCGACGAGCGCTTCGACCTCGTCGTCCTCGACCCGCCGCCCTTCGCCCGCTCCAAGGAGGCGGTCGAGGGCGCCCTCCGCGGCTACAAGGACCTCACCCTCCGCGCGCTCAAGTTGCTCAACCCCGGCGGCATCCTCGCGACCTACTCCTGCTCGCAGCGCGTGACCGAGTCGCTCTTCCAGGAGGTCACCGAGGCGGCCGCCGCGGACGCCCGCCGCGCGGTCCGCGTCATCGAGCGCGTCGGCCAGCCCGCCGACCATCCCGAGATGCTGAACTTCCCCGAGGGTCGGTATCTGAAGGGGTTGGTG
>CAIPVK010000016.1 GCA_903868455.1 uncultured Opitutia bacterium | reverse complement strand
TTCGTCATCGAGACCCCGGCTTGGCTGAGGTGAGGGGAGGTTGGCGGGGAGAATAAGAGGGAGGACAAGCGGGGACCGCGGTTCGGCGGGGTCGGCGGGAGAGAACTTGCTGCGCTCGTTGGGTTCGCTGTTTCGCCGGGACGCTGCCACGCTGTTTCGCTCGGATGACTGGGTCGCTGGATGGATTGGCGAATCCCTGCCCTTTCCAGCTCTTCCCAGCCTTTGCCAGCTCTTCCCAGCCGCTCCCTGCTACAACTCTCGCAGGGCCGGAGGCCCTCCGCTGCCACCGCCAATACCGCTGGCATCGCTGAATGGCTTTCCGCGGACCCCGCCAACCCCGCCGCCCCCGCTGTCCCGCCCCCACAAACAACCAGGCCCGCCTTATGGCGGGCCTGGCGCGGGAACCGGCGGCGCTTACTCCGACTTCGCCTCGCGCTTGGGGCGGCGGGGCTTCTTGTCGGCGCGGTCGTCGCGGGATTCCGCCTCGGGGGCCTCCTCGGCCTCGACGATGGGGTTCTCGGAGACGATCTCGAAGGGCAGCTCGAAGGCGATGGTGGCGTGGAGCTTCACGTGGGCGACGTGCTTGCCGAGGAGCTTGACGGGGCCCTGGCCGAGGTGGACGCGCTTGCGCTCTACCTCGACGCCCTGCTCCGCGAGCTTGGCGACGATCTCGGGCACGCTGATGGCGCCGAACATCTTGCCGCCCTCGCCGGTCTTCACGGAGAAGACGAGGGACGCGGCCTGGATCTTGGCGGCGAGCGCCCGGGCGACCTCGAGGTCGCGGGCCTCGCGGACCTCGCGGGCCTTGGAGAGGGCCTCGATGTACTTCTTGTTGGCGCGGTTGACGGGGAGCGCGATGCCCTGGGGCAGCAGGAAATTGCGCGCGTAGCCCGCCTTGACGCGGACCTGCTCGCCCTCGGCGCCGAGGCCGTCGACGGGCTTGATGAGGAGAACTTCGGTGGTGGACATGATTTGGGTTTGGTTAAGGGGTTGCGGGAGCGGGGATCAGAAGGGGACGTCGTCCTCGGGGATGTCCGAGGAGGGGGCGGAGGAGGCGCCGCCGCGGGCGCCGCCGGAGCGGGGGGCGGGGCCGTCGCCGCCCTCGGGGGCGCCGCCGGGGGCGCGGCCGCCGATGAAGGTGAAGTTCTCGAGGATCACGCCCAGCTTGGAGCGCTTCTCGCCGGTCTTCTTGTCATCCCAGCTGTCCTGCTTGAGGCGGCCCTCGACGAGGATGCCGGAGCCCTTGGTGCAGTACTTGGCGATGACCTCGGCCTGCTTGCCGAAGGCGTCGATGTCTACGTAGGTGACCTCCTCGCGCTTCTCGCCGTCCTTCGTCGTGTAGGTGCGGTTGATGGCGAGGGAGAACTTGGTCAGGGGCTGGCCGCTGGGCAGGGCGCGCGACTCGGGGTCGCGCGTCATGTTGCCGGCGAGGATGACGCGGTTGAAGGACGAGGCCATGGGGATCGGGGGGCTTGGGGTGGGGGTTAAGGGAAGGCCTCGGTCGCGCCGGTTCAGCGGGACTGGAAGAGGACGCGGTGGACGGTGCGGTCGAGGCGGACCTTCTCGCGGAAGGCGACGGGCAGCGTGGCGGCGCCCTGGACCTCGAACCGGACGTAGATGCCGGCGGGGAACTTGCGGTCGATCACGCGCGTGAAGTCGCGCTGGCCGAGGTTGGTGACCTCGCCGACCTTGGCGCCGAGGCCCTTGAAGGTGTCCTTGAGGCGGTCCACGACGGCCTCGGGCGCGTCGGTGACGCCCCGGAGGTCGAGGATGGCGGTGGCGCGGTAGGCGCGGGTGTCTTTCTTGGTCGTGGTCATGTCAGGTTCGCTTGTTGGTGAGATTCTGGGCGGCCGGGAGGCCTTGGGTGAGGAGGGCGGTGAGGCCGTCGATGAAGTCCGGGAGGGCGGCTTGGAGGGCGGCGAGGTCGTCGGGCGGGATCTTGCCGAGCACGTGGTCGGCGAGGTCCTGGGCCGGGTGGCGCTTGGGGCCGATGCCGACCCGGGCGCGGATGAAGCCGGGGCCGAGGTGCTGGATGCAGCTCGCGACGCCGTTGTGGCCTCCGTCGGAGCCTCCCACCGTCAGGCGCAGGACGCCGGGCGGGAACGCGATGTCATCGTGGAGCACGGCGCAGTCGGCGGGCTCGATGCGGTGGAACCGCAGGAAGGCCGAGAGGGGCTTGCCGGTCTCGTTCATGAAGACGAGGGGCTTGACCAGATGGACGGTCGCGCCGCGGAGCTGGGCCTTGGCCACCATCGCCGGAAAACGGCTCTCGGCGCGCCAGGGCGCCCCCGCTTTCTCGGCCAGGGCGTCGATGACCTGCCAGCCCGCGTTGTGACGGGTGGCGGCGTAGTCGGCGCCGGGGTTGCCGAGTGCGGCGAGGACCGCGGGAGGCATGGGACTTCAAAGAACGGGAAAGGAAGCCGGGCGCTGCCCGGCGCGGGCTCACTTCTTGGCCGGGGCCGGGGCGGCGGCGGCGGGGGCCGCGCCGGCGGCGGGGGCGGCGGCGGCACCGGCCGCGGGGGC
>CAIPVK010000015.1 GCA_903868455.1 uncultured Opitutia bacterium | reverse complement strand
GTCGAGGCGCTGCGCCGCGAGCTCCTGCCGCGGGCGACGGTCGTCACGCCCAACCTCGACGAGGCCGAGCTGCTGCTCGGGCGGCGGCCCGCGGAGGAGGTCGCGGGGATGGAGCGCGACGCCGCCGAGCTGGCGCGCGCCTTCGGCGCCGCGGTGCTGCTCAAGGGCGGGCACGCCAAGGGCGAGCGGCTGGTCGACCTGCTGGTCGACCGGGAGGGTCGCCGGCTCGCCGAGCGCGAGGCCGGGCGGGTGGCCGGCGTGGACACCCATGGCAGCGGCTGCACCTTGTCGGCCGCGCTCACCGCGGGCCTGGCCAAGGGACTCACGCTGGCCGACGCCTTCGCCGCGGCCCACGCCTACCTGCAGCGCGGCCTCGCCCATCCGCTGGTCGCGGGACCGCGCCCGCAGATCCGCCATTGAGCGGGCGGGCGGCCGCTTGCGATTAGGCTCCCATTCCGCGGCCGGCGGGACTAGTAAGCCGAAACCCCGAATCCCGCCATGCCCCTGACCGAGAGCCAACTCGCGGACCTCCGGACCCTCGTCGGTCCCGAGCATGTCCTGACCTCACCCGAGGACCTCGTCGCGTACGGCTTCGACGGCACGGCCGCGCTGCGGCAAAGGCCGGAGGCCGTCGTCCTTCCGGCCGACACCGCCCAGGTGGCGGCCTGCGTCCGGCTGGCATCCGAGCACGGCATCCCCGTGGTCACCCGCGGTTCGGGCACGGGCCTGAGCGGGGGCAGCGTGCCGACCCCGGGCTCGATCGTGCTCTGCCTCGTGCGGATGGACCGCATCCTCGCGGTCGACCCCGCGAACCTCACGCTGCGGGCCCAATGCGGGGTCATCACCGCGGCCGTCGACGCCGAGGCCGCCCGGCACGGCCTCTTCTACCCGCCGGACCCCGGCTCGATGAAGGTCAGCACCATCGGCGGGAACGTCGCCGAGAACTCCGGCGGCCTGCGCGGCCTGAAGTACGGGGTGACGCGCGACTACGTGATGGGGCTCGAGGTCGTCATGCCCGACGGCCGCGTCGTCCGCCTCGGCAACGCCTGCGTGAAGGACGTCGCGGGCTACTCGATGAAGGATCTCTTCGTGGGCTCCGAGGGCACCCTCGGGATCATCACCGAGGTCCTGCTCCGCCTGGTCCCCCGCCCCGCCGCGCGCCGCACCATGCTGGCGACCTACGGCCGGATGGAGGACGCGGCCCGGACGGTCTCCGACATCATCGCGGCCCGCATCATCCCGTGCACGCTCGAGTTCCTCGACCGGGTCACCATCGGCTGCGTCGAGGACCACGCCCGCATCGGGCTGCCGCGCGACTGCGAGGCGCTCCTCCTGATGGAGACCGACGGGCACCCCGCCGCGGTCGAGGACGAGGCCCGGCGCATGCTCGAGATCGCGCGGGCGCGCGGGGCGCGCGAGGTGCGCGTCGCGGCCGACGAGGCCGAGGCGGCCCGCCTCGCGACCGCGCGGCGCAGCGCCTTCTCGGCCCTGGCGCGCGTCCGCCCCACGACCATCCTGGAGGACGTGACCGTGCCCCGCGACCGGCTCGCCGAGATGGTCGCCGCCATCGCGGAGACCGCCGCGCGCCATCGCCTGAAGGTCGGGACCTTCGGGCACATGGGCGACGGCAACCTCCACCCCACCTTCCTGACCGACGAGCGCGACGCGGAGGAGATGGCCCGCGTGCACGCCGCGCTGGAGGAGATCGTGGACCGCGCGCTCGCGCTGGGCGGCACCATCACCGGGGAGCACGGCGTCGGCCTGGCCAAGAAGGCCTGGCTGCGGCGCCAGGTGGGCGACGCCAGCCACGACCTCATGCGCGAGCTCAAGCGCGCCCTCGACCCCCGCGGGCTGCTCAACCCCGGCAAGATCCTCGACTGACCGTGGCCCGCTCGCTCCGGCAGCTCGACTACTCGGTGCTCCAGCAGTGCATGCACTGCGGGATGTGCCTGCCCTCCTGCCCCACCTACGACGCGACCCGGCGCGAGCGCAGCAGCCCGCGCGGGCGCATCGCCCTGATGCGCGCCGTGGCCGACGGCGAGCTCGCGGTCTCGGGCGTCTTCGCCGAGGAGATGAGCTACTGCCTGGGCTGCCTCGCCTGCCAGACCGCCTGCCCCGCCGGCGTCGACTACGCCCAGCTCATCGAGACGGCGCGGGCGGAGGTCCTCGCGAAGCGCCCGCCGACGCCGTCCGCCCGCCTGTGGCGCGCGCTGACCATGCGCGGGCTCTTCCTCCGCCCGCGCCTGCTGCGGTGGGCGGGGCGCCTGCTGCGGCTCTGGCAGCGCGGCGGCTTGCAAGCCGCCTCCCGGCGGACGGGGCTCGTCCGCCTGCTGCCCGCCGACCTGCGCCGCCTCGAGCCGCAGTGCCCGTTCATCGCCCCGCGCTTCTCCCACCAGCTCATCCGCCCGGTCGAGCGCCCGCGGGGCGAGGTCCGGCACCGCGTCGCCCTGCTCACGGGCTGCGTGCAGGACCTGGTCTTCTCGGCGGTCAACCGCGACACCGCCGACGTGCTCCTCGCCAACGGCTGCGAGGTCCGCACGCCGCCCGTCCAGCCCTGCTGCGGCTCCCTCCACGCGCACAACGGCGAGACCGGGCCTGCCCGGGAGCTCGCCCGGCGCCTGATCGACCTCCTGCCGCCGGAGAGCCTGGACGCCATCGTGAGCAACGCCGGAGGCTGCGGCAACCACCTGCGGTCCTACGGCAAGCTGCTCGCCGACGACCCGGCCTACGCCGAGCGCGCCAGGCTCTGGGATTCCAAGCTGCGCGACATCCACGAGTGGCTGGCGGAGACGGGATGCCGCCCGCCGGGCGCGGGCCTCGGCCCGCTGACCGTCACCTACCATGACTCCTGCCACCTGGCGCACGGCCAGAAGGTCGTCCGCCAGCCCCGCGACCTCCTCCGGCTCATCCCGGGGCTGCGCCTGGTCGAGCTGCCCGAGGCGAACTGGTGCTGCGGCAGCGCCGGGATCTACAGCATCACCCAGCCGGCGCAGTCCGAGGCGCTGCTGCGGCGCAAGGTCGGCCACATCGTGGCGACGGGCGCGGACGTCCTCGCGACCTCCAACCCGGGTTGCCACCTGCAGATCGAGCGCGGCCTGGCCGCCGCGGGCTCGCGCATCGCGCTGATCCAGCCCGTCACCCTCCTGGCGCGGGCCTACCGGGCGGAGGGCGCGTCGCCCGAGGTCAGTCGGTGAGGATCTCCATCGCCGACTTCTTCTGCGGGATGAAGGGCAGCACGTGCTCGGTGTAGGGCACGATGACGTCGAGCAGGTAGGGGCCGTCGTGGGCGAGCATCTCACGGATGGCGTCGCGGAGCTCCTCGCGCTTGACCACGCGGCGGGCCTTGAGGCCGAAGCCGCGGGCGATCGACACCATGTCGGGATAGATGCCGTCGAGGTTGTCGGGCGAGCCGATGTTGGTCGGGTCGCCGAGGATGGTGTGGCCGCGGACGCCGGCGTAGAAGCGGTCCTCCCACTGGACGACCATGCCGAGGTGCTGGTTGTTGAGCAGGAGGATCTTGGCGTTGATCTTCTCGATCACCATGCAGGCCAGCTCCTGGATGTTCATCAGGAAGGAGCCGTCGCCGTCGATGTCGATGACCTGCTTGTCCGGACGGGCGACCTTGGCGCCGATGGCGGCGGGGAGGCCGAAGCCCATCGTGCCCGCGCCGAGCGAGGAGATGAAGGTGCGGGGCTCGTTGAAGTGGTAGTACTGCGGGGCCCACATCTGGTGCTGGCCGACGCCGGTCGAGATGATGGCCTTGCCCTTGGACTCCTCGTGCAGGACCTGCACGGCCTCCTGGGGGAGGATGTGGTGGGTCTTGGAGTGGTCGTAGGAGAAGGGGAAGGGATGCTGTTTCTTCCAACCGTTGATGGTCTCGTACCAGGCCTTCAGGTCGGGCTTGCGGAAGCCCTTCCGCGCGAGCGCCGTCCAACGGGCCAGGGCGTGCTTGGCGTCGGAGTGGACGGGGTGGTCGGCGAACTTGTTCTTGTGGTGCTCGGAGCGGTCGATGTCGACGTGGACAATCGTCGCCTCGGGGGCGAACTTCTCGATCGCGCCGGTGATGCGGTCGTCGAAGCGGGCGCCGACGCAGATGAGGAGGTCGCTCTTGCAGACGGCCCAGTTGCCGGCGACGGTGCCGTGCATGCCGTACCAGTAGAGCGACTGGGGATGGTTGGCCGGGAAGGCGCCGAGGCCCATGAGGGTCGAGGCGACGGGGATGCCGGTGGCCTCGGCGAAGGCGCGCAGCTCGCGGTGGGCGTCGCCCGAGAGGATGCCGCCGCCGACGTAGAGCACGGGGCGCTTGGCCTTCTCGATGAGGCGGAGGATGGGAAGCAGCTCGCTGTCGGGCGCCTTGGGCGGGACCTGCAGCCCCGGGATGTCCACCGCGTCGGGGGTGCGGGGGAAGACGGGGACGAACTCGGCCTGCTGGACGTCCTTCGGGATGTCGATCACCACGGGGCCGGGGCGGCCGGTTGTGGCGATCTTGAAGGCCTTGTACATGATCATGGGCAGCTCCTCGTGGTTGAGCACGAGGAACGAGTGCTTCACGATCGGGAGCGTCATCCCGTAGAAGTCGGTCTCCTGGAAGGCCGCCTTGCCGATGAACTGCTGGTAGACCTGGCCGGTGATGCAGACCAGGGGGATGGAGTCCATGTGCGCGTCCGCGATGGCCGTGACCAGGTTGGTCGCGCCGGGGCCGGAGGTCGCCATGCAGACGCCGGGCTTGCCCGTGGCGCGCGAGTAGCCCTGGGCCATGAAGGCCCCGCCCTGCTCGTGGCGCGGGAGGATGGTGCGGATCCTCTTGGTGCGGGTGAGCGCCTGGTGGAGCTCCATCGAGGCGCCGCCCGGGTAGGCGAAGACGGTGTCGACCCCGAGGTTCTCCAGGCAGCGGACGACGATGTCGCAACCCCTCATGACGCCTACCGCCTTCGAGGAAACGGCGGCGGGCGTGGCGGAAGCGGACTTCCGGGGGGCGGACTTCTTGCTCATGGTCGGGTGGAAATGTCGGGGGACGGCCCGGGAGGGCTTGCCCCCGGACGAACGACCCAGCAAAGGATTGGAGCCGCCTAGGGCAAGGCGGAACCGCCTGCCCCCCGCCCTGTATCCCCTACCATGCGACGCGCCCTGCTGGCCCTCCTGATGACCCTCGCCGCCCTCCCCCTCCCCGGCGAGGAGGCCCCTCGACGTCGCAACGTCGTCGTGATGTTCTCCGACGACCATGCCCTGTCGGCCATCTCGGCCTACGGCCGAAGCCATCTGGGGGATTTCGCCCGCACCCCCAACATCGACCGGCTGGCCAAGGAGGGGGTGCTGTTCCGCCGATGCTTCGTGCATAACTCCATCTGCACGCCGAGCCGGGCCGGCGTCCTGACCGGAAGGCACAGCCACCGCAACGGGGTGTACACCTTGGCCGACGGGATGGACGTCCGTCGCCGGCACCTCGCCCACTTCTTCCGCGACGCCGGCTACCAGACCGCCCTCTTCGGCAAGTGGCATCTCCACACCGAGCCCCAGGGCTTCGACCGCTGGGAGGTCTTCCGCAACCAGGGGGAATATGAGAATCCGGTCTACCTGAGCCCCGAGCATCCCAAGGGTCGCCAGGAATCCGGTTACTCCGAGGACCTCTCGACCCGGAAGGCCCTGGATTGGCTCGCGGCGCGCGACGCCTCCAAGCCCTTCCTGCTCTGCCTGCACTTCAAGGCCCCCCATCGCAACTGGATCCCCGCGCCCCGGTACCGCGGGAGGTTCGCCGCCGACACGATTCCGGAGCCGGACACGCTGATGGACGACCTCGCCAACCGCTCGGTGGCGATCACGCGCAACACCCAGACCATCGGCGAGGACTTCCGGTTGCGCGAGGACCTCAAGCTGGAGCCGCCGGCGGGCCTCAAGGGGCCCGCGCTCCGGCTCTGGGCCTTCCGCGAGCTGGGCAAGCGCCACGGCGGGCTGACCGAGGCCCAGGCCGCTAAGCTGGAGGCCGTCGACGAGACCCGGTTCCGCCGCTGGTCCTACCAGCAGTACGCGAAGGATTACCTCAACGCCGCGCAGGCGGTCGACGACAACGTCGGCCGCGTGCTGGACTGGCTGAAGGCCGCCGGGCTCGAGGGCGACACCGTGGTGGTCTACAGCTCCGACCAAGGCTTCTACGTCGGCGAGCACGGCTTCTACGACAAGCGCTGGATGTACGAGGAGAGCCAGCACATGCCCCTGCTCATCCGCGCCCCCGGCGCGGCGAAGGCGGGGACGGAGACGCGCGCCCTGGCGATGAACCTGGACTTCGCCCCCACCCTGCTGGACCTCTGCGGGATTGACGCGCCGACCCGCGAGGAGGAGCGCTTCGACGGCGTCTCGCTCGCCCCCCTGCTGCGCGGCGAGACGCCCGCCGGCTGGCGCGACTTGGTCTATTACCGCTACTGGGAGCATAACTCCCATGAGCACCCGGTGCCCGGCTGCTACGGCATCCGCACGGCGACCCACAAGCTGATCCATTATCACGGGCGACCTCTCGGGATGAAGGGAGCCGATCCCAAGCCGACCGCGCCCGAGTGGGAGCTCTTCGACCTCGTCAAGGACCCCAAGGAGCTGAGGAGCGTCCACGCCGACCCCGCCTACGCGGAGATCCTCGCCGAACTAAAGCGCCGCCTCGAGGCCGAGCGCGCGCGGATCGGGGACGAACGCTGACGCGTTGGAGGGATTGAAGGGAGTAAGGGATTCAAGGGATGAAAGGGACTAAGGAGGACAAAGGGGACTAAAGAGGACCTGCAGGATTAAAGGGATGAAAAGATGAAGGGGCTGAAAACTTTGGGAACTGAACAGGGGGGTAGGAAGGTGCGGCTAGACACCCCCCTCACAACCCACTCCTCATTTCATCTCTTTAATCCCCTTAGTCCCCTTAGTCCATTTGGTCCCTTTGGTCCTATTTAGTCCTCTCTCCCTTCATTCCTTCATCTCTTCATCCCTTCCTCCCTTTAATCCCCCTCCGCCCATTCGGAACCTTGCCTCCCCACCTCCTGTCCCCATCTTGACCCACCCCATGCGAATCCTGACCCTGCTCCTCGCGGCCCTGGCATCCGTCGCCTGCGCCCAGCAACCCGCCAAACCCCTGCGCGTGCTGATCGTCACCGGCGGCTGCTGCCACGACTACGCCACCCAGCGGATGGCCCTCGAGAAGGGGCTCAAGGAGCGCGCGAACGTGGTCGTGACCCACGCCTTCAACCCCTCGCAGAACACCAACGCCAAGTTCGAGATCTACGACAAGCCCGACTGGCACAAGGGCTTCGACGTCGTCGTCCATGACGAGTGCACCGCCGACATCTCCGACGAGGCCTACGTCGAGCGCATCCTCTCCGCCCACCGCAACGGCCTCCCCGCCGTCAACCTCCACTGCGCCATGCACTCCTACGGCCTGGGCAAGAACCCGAAGTGGATCGATTTCCTCGGGCTGCAGACCACCGGTCACGGCCCCCAGAGGCCGATCGAGGTCGTCTTCACCGAGCCCCGCCATCCCATCACCGCCGGCCTGCAGCCCTGGACCACCGGCAACGAGGAGCTCTACAACAATGTGAAGCTGCCCCGCGGCGGCGCCATCATCCGCGGCAGGCAGTCCGTGAACGGGCGGACCGACGACCTCGTCATGGGCTGGGCCACCACCTACGGCCCCCGCAACACCCGCGTCTTCGGCCTGACCCTCGGCCACAACAACGAGACCGTGGCCGACTCCCGCTACCTGGACCTCGTCGCCCGCGGCGTGCTCTGGGCCGCCGGCAAGCTCGACGCCAACGGCAAGCCCCTGCCGGGCTACGGTCCGGTCGCGAAGTAAGCCGCGAGCCGGCGACAAGGACCGAGGGCGTCTTAGGACGCCCTCTTTTGTTGGTCCGAAATGAATCATTATTTACTTGCCTATGTTTAAATGATTAGTTGGGTGACGCCACGTTCCCATGAAGCACCTTCACCTCCTCCCCCTTCTCATCGCCGCGCAGGCCCTTGCGACCAACGGCTATTTCGACCACGGCTATGGCATCAAGGCCAAGGGCATGGGCGGCGCCGGGATCGCCCTTCCCCAGGACACGCTGGCCCCCGCCACCAACCCCGCCGGCCTGGTCAAGGTCGCCGACAGCGCGGATGTCGGGCTCACCCTCTTCCGTCCGGACCGCGGCTCCAACCCCTTCGGCGGCGGCTACCAAGACGCCAACGGCGACGCTGCCTTCCTCATCCCCAACCTCGGCTTCAAGACCACGCTTGCCCCGGGCGTCGCCTTCGGCCTCCCGATCTTCGGCAACGGCGGGATGAACACCACCTACTCTTCGCCCATTTTTGGGGGCAACAATGTTACGATGAATCTCGAGCAGGCCTTCGTCGCCCCGACGATCTCGGTCGCCTCCGAGCGCGGTGACGCCATCGGTCTCTCACTTATCTACTGCCGTCAGACCTTCGAGCTAACCGGCTTAGACGTTCCTGGTTTTGGCGTGGCAGAAAACGGCTCGGACACCGCCCACGGCTTAGGCGCCCGCATCGGCTTCCTCGCCAAGGTCACCGACCGTCTCTCCGTCGGCGCCACCTACCAGACCGAGATCCGCAACGAGCCCTTCCAGAAGTACGCCGGCCTCTTCGCCCAGGGCGGCGACTTCGACGTGCCCGCGACCTACGGTGTCGGCGCGGCCTATGACCTCGGCCAAGGCACCACGCTCGCGCTCGACGTCACCCGCATCCTATACAGCGGGGTGCAGTCCGTCGGCAATCCGAACACCTTCTTCTCGGGCGGCGCCCTCGGCTCGGAAGGCGGCCCCGGCTTCGGCTGGAGGGACATCACCGTCTATAAGCTCGGCGTCTCGCACAAGGTCTCCGAGCGCCTCACCGTCCGCGTCGGCTACAACCACAACACCCAGCCCATCCCCTCGAGCCAGACGACCTTCAACGTCATCGCGCCAGGCGTCGTCCGCGACCACCTCACCCTCGGCCTCAGCTGGAAGCTGGCCGGCGGCGCCGAGATCTCGGCCTTCTACGCCAAGGCGCTCGAAGAGTCGGTCGAGGGCGACGGGTCTCCGACCGGAGCCTCGGACTTGCGCATGGACCAGGACTCGATCGGCATCGGCATCAGCTGGCCGCTCTGAGCCGCGGCAACCGTCGTGACACCTCTAAGACAAAGGGCGCCCGACCGGGCGCCCTTTTCCTTGGCAGGTTGCCCCGACTCAGTGGCCGGCGAGCCAGCGCTCGGCCTCGATGGCGGCGCGGCAGCCCATGCCCGCGGCGGTGATGGCCTGGCGGTAGACGTGGTCGGCGCAGTCGCCCGCGACGAAGACGCCGGGGATCGGGGTGGAGACGGTGTTCGCGCCGGCGACGAGGTAGCCGTTGGCGTCGACCGGGAGCTGGCCGGCGAAGACCTGGGTGTTGGGCACGTGACCGATGGCGATGAAGACGCCCTTGCAGGGGATGACACGCTCGCCCGCGGCCTTGTCGGCGACCTTCAGGCCGGCGACCTTGCCGTCGGGACCGCCGACCACCTCGAGCGGCGAGCAATTGAGGGCGAGCTCGACCTTGGGGTGCTCCTTGACGCGGCGCACCATGATGTCGGACGCGCGGAAACTGTCGCGACGGTGCACGAGCGTCACCTTGCTCGCGAACCGCGTGAGGAACAGGGCCTCCTCGCAGGCCGAGTCGCCGCCGCCGACCACCGCGACCTCCTGGCCGCGGTAGAAGGCGCCGTCGCAGGTCGCGCACGTGGTGACGCCCTTGCCGCCGTAGTATTCCTGCTCCCCGGGGATGCCCAGCAGGCGGGGCGAGGCGCCGGTGGCGAGGATGACGGCCTTGGCCTCGTAGGTGCGCTCGGCGCCCTTCAGGCGCTTGACCGCGCCGGCGAGCTCGACCGACTCGATGCGGTCGTACTCGAAGCGGGCGCCGAAACGCTCGGCCTGGGCGCGCATGGCGCCGATCAGCTCGTTGCCGTCGACCCCGTGGGCGAAGCCCGGGAAGTTCTCGACCTCGGAGGTCGTGGTCAGCTGGCCCCCGGGCTGGCCGCCCTCGAGGACGAGGGGGGAGAGGTTGGCGCGGGCGGCGTAGATGGCGGCGGTCAGGCCGGCGCAGCCCGTGCCGAGGATGAGGACGTTTTCGGACATGGGGCGAACTTGGGCGGGGGCGGGGCGAGGGGCAAGGCGGGACCGCCGCCCGTTCCGCCTTGCCCCGGGCGGAGGCGGGGGGTTGATTGGGGGTTCTCCGATGTTCCTCGGCCTCCTCAAGCTCTTCGCGGGCAGCCACCACCGGCGGTTTCTCCGGCAGTGCGCCCCCCTCGTCCGGAAGATCCACGCCCACCAGAAGGCCTACGGCACGCTGACGGACGACCAGCTCAAGGCGAAGACCGCCGAGTTCCGCGCCCGGGTCGCCAAGGGCGAGACGCTCGACGCCCTCCTGCCCGAGGCCTTCGCCACCGTTCGCGAGGCCGCCCGGCGGCTCTGCGGCACCCAAGTCGAGGTCTGCGGCCACACCCTGACCTGGAACATGGTGCACTTCGACGTGCAGCTCATCGGCGGCATGGCCCTGCACCGCCGCAAGATCGCGGAGATGGCCACCGGCGAGGGCAAGACGCTCGTCGCCACCCTGCCCCTCTACCTCAACGCGCTCTCCGGCCGCAACTGCCAGCTGGTGACGGTCAACGACTACCTCGCCCGACGCGACTCCGAGTGGATGGGCCACCTCTTCCGCTGGCTCGGCCTCACGGTGGGCTGCATCCAGAACTCGATGTCGCCCGCCGAGCGCCGCGCGGCCTACGGCTGCGACATCACCTACGC
>CAIPVK010000014.1 GCA_903868455.1 uncultured Opitutia bacterium | reverse complement strand
GGCGCTGTGCGTGACGAGCACGAGGGCGGCGCCGCTCGAGCGGCAGACGGCGAGGAGGAGCTCCATCACGGCCGCGCCGGTCGCCTCGTCGAGGTTGCCGGTCGGCTCGTCGGCGAGCAGCAGCGGGGGTCGGTTGGCGAGGGCGCGCGCGAGCGCGACGCGCTGGCACTCGCCGCCCGAGAGCGCGGAAGGAAGGTGGTGGGCGCGACCGGAGAGGCCGACCTGGGCGAGCAGCCCGTCGGCGCGGGCGCGCGCCGCGGCGGAGGAGGCCCCGGCGATGCGGGCGGCGAGCGCCACGTTGTCGCGCGCGTCGAGCTCGGGCATCAGCTGGTAGTTCTGGAAGACGAAGCCGACGTGGCGGGCGCGCAGGCCCGCCAAGGCGGACGCACCGAGCCCGTCGACGCGCCGGCCGGACCAGCTCAGCTCCCCGCGGTCGGCGCGGTCGAGGCCGCCGAGCACCTGGAGCAGGGTGGTCTTGCCGGCGCCCGAGGCGCCGCGGATCGAGACGGACTCGCCCGCCGCCACCTCGAGGTCGACGCGGCGCAGAATCTCCAGCGCGCCGGCGGCGGAGCGATGGGCCTTGGCGAGGCCCTGGCAGCTGAGGACGGCGTCAGACATCGCGCATGGCCTCGGTCGGGCGGCGCCGGGCGGCCCACAGGGCGGGCGCCAGGCCGGCCGCGGTGGTCGTCAGGAGGGTGAAGGCCGCGGCGAGGGCGAAGTCGGTCCCGTCGTAGTGCAGCGGCACGAAGCTGAAGTTGTAGATGGCCGCGACCATGCGGCCGTCCCCGAAGAGGGCGTTGATGGACGCGAGGATGGACTCGCGCCCGGCGAGGATGGCCCAGGTCAGGGCGAAGCCGAGCAGCGTGCCGAGCGCGCCGATGAGCAGGCCCTGCGCGGCGAAGACCGCGGCGACGGACGCGGGCCGCGCGCCGAGGGCCGCGAGCACGCCGATCTCGCGCGAGCGGCGGATGACGGCCGAGAAGAGGGTGCTGCCGATGGAGAAGGAGGCGACCAGGGTGATGATGAACATCAGGAAGAAGAGCATCGTCTTCTCGAAGCGGATGGCCTCCAGGAAATCCCGCCGCAGCAGGGTCCAGGGGACGAAGCGCGCGCCGGCGACCGAGGCCTCGAGGCGCGCGGCGGCGGCCTCGGCCGCGGCCGGCGAGGCGTCGCGCAGGCGCAGGGTCACGCCGTGGGCCCGGCCGCCCATCGCCCAGAGTTCCTGGAAGCGGCGGAGCGGCAGCAGGGCCGCGCGGTCGTCGACCTCGGTGAAGCCGGTGCGCACGAGCGCCGCGACCTCGAGCTCGGCGGGCAGGACGGCCCGGCCGCGCTCGGCGCCCTCCGCCATGGCGGGGGCCCAGAGGTCGACCCGGTCGCCGACCCCGACGCCGAGCTGCCGGGCGAGGCCGGCGCCGAGCGCCACGCGGCCGTCGTCCACCGCGGCGAGGTCGCCCGCCACGACGTAGCGGCGGGCGGGAAGGTCGGGGTCGTCGAGGCGCGCGCCCCGCACCAAGGCGATGGCCGAGCGGTCGCCCGCCTTGGCGAGCGCGGGGCCCTGGGCGAAGGCGGAGGCGGAGGCGACGGACGGGTCGCGGCGGACGGCGTCGACCACCTCCTGCGGGCGCTCGAGGGCGCCGTCGGACGTCGCGACGACGTCGCCGAAGGACTCGCGGATGCGCAGGCGGTGCTCCTCGGCGAAGCCGTTCATCACCGTCTGCACGACGAGCAGCGCGGCCACGCCGAGCCCCACCCCGAGGATGGAGACGCCGGCGAAGGCGGGGAAGACCCTGCCCGGGGGGAAGAGCTGGCGGAGGGCGAGCTGGAGGGGCCAGGGCATGGGCCGCGTCTCAGGGCGTGGTCTCGGGCCGGAGCGTCGGGAAGAGGATGGTGTCGCGGATGTTGGCCGCGCCCGTCAGGAGGATGACGAGGCGGTCGACGCCGATGCCCAGGCCGCCCGCGGGAGGCATGCCGTGCTCGAGCGCGAGGAGGAAGTCCTCGTCGATGCGGTGCGTCTCGGCGCCGGCCTGGATCTCCAGCTGGCGGCGCTGCTCGAGCGGGTCGTTCTGCTCGGAGTAGGCGGGGGCGATCTCCTGGCCGTTGATGCAGAGCTCGAAGACGTCGATGGTGTCGGGATCCGCCTCCGTGACCTTGGCCAGCGGGCAGAGCTGGCGGGGGATGTGGGTGACGAAGGTGGGCTGGATGAGGCCGGGCTCGACGAGCTTGGAGAAGACCTCGTTGGTCACCTCGTGGTCCTCCCAGTCGGCGCGGGGCTCGGGGAGGCCGTTGGCGCGGCACCAGGCGAGCTTCTCCTCCTTCGTCCGGGAGAACCACGCGGGGTCGCCGGTGCGCTCGGCCACGATGTCCTTGTAGCGGACCTCGCGCCACTCGCCGCCGAGCTCGATCGTCCCGCCCTCGGCGCGCGGGACGGACATCGTCCCGAGCACCTCGCGGCAGACGTGCTGCACGAGCGAGCGCACGAGCTCCATCATGCCGCGGTAGTCCGTGTAGGCCTGGTAGGCCTCGAGCATGGTGAACTCGGGGTTGTGCTTGCGCGAGAGGCCCTCGTTGCGGAAGACCCTCCCGATCTCGAAGACCCGGTCGAGGCCGCCCACGAGGCAGCGCTTCAGGTGCAGCTCGAGCGCGATGCGCAGGGCGAAGTCGCAGTCGAGCGCGTTGAAATGCGTGACGAAGGGGCGGGCGGCCGCGCCCCCCGCCACGCCGTGCAGGGCGGGCGTCTCGACCTCGACGAAGTCGCGCGACCACAGGAAGCGGCGGATGGCCTCGATGATGCGGCTGCGCGCGAGCAGGCGCTCGCGGGACTCGGCGTTGGACACGAGGTCGAGGTAACGCTGGCGGTAGACCTGCTCGGGGTCGGCCAGGCCGTGGAACTTCTCGGGCGGCGGGCGGAGGGCCTTGGAGACGAGGGCGTAGGAGGTCGCGCGGACGGTGACCTCGCCGGTCTTCGTGCGGAAGAGCCGGCCGCGGACGCCGACGAAGTCCCCGAGGTCGACCAGGCGCTTGAAGTGACCGTCGTAGCGCTCGCCGAGGGCGTCGCGGGTCAGGTAGCACTGGATCCGGCCCGAGCGGTCGAGGAGCTTGACGAAGCTGGCCTTGCCCATCACGCGGAGCGCGACGATGCGGCCGGCGACCGAGACCTCGGGCCCCTCCTCGACCCCCTCGGGCAGGAGCCCGGGGCAGTCCATGGCCACGTGGGTCTGCTCCCAGTTGGCGCGGAAGGGGTCCTCCCCCGCCTGGCGCAGGAGGGCGAGCTTCTCCTTCCGGACCGCGAAGAGGTCGTTGGAAATGGCGTTGAGGTCGGGACTCTCGCTCATGGGAGCCCCAAGGGGATGCGGTCGGACCCCTTGGGTCAATGGGAATGGGAGGCGCGGCGCGCGGAGGAGATAGGGGAATGGGGGACCAGGGGACTCGAGCAGATAGGGGATG
>CAIPVK010000013.1 GCA_903868455.1 uncultured Opitutia bacterium | reverse complement strand
GCGCGGGGAGAGCATCGCCCTGCTGCGCGAGCACGGCGTGGACCACGTGCTCACCTTCCGCACCATCCTCGACAGCATGGTGCGAGGCGTGGAGTCCAACCAGAGCTACGCCAAGTCGGACAACCTCCAGCTGCTGCGCCTGCTGCGCGTGTACGACATGGTGAAGAGCCCCCAGCTCGAGCTCTTCCCCGACCGCCCTTCCCGATGATCCACCCCCTCGCCCTCGTCGAACCCGGCGCCCGGGTCGCGCCCGACGCGTCCGTCGGCCCCTTCGCCGTGGTCGAGGCCGGCGCGGTCGTCGGGCCCGGCTGCGAGCTGGCCGCCCACGCCGTCGTGCGCTCGCACGCCCGCCTCGGGAGCGGCGTCCGCGTCGACAGCTTCGCGGTCGTGGGCGGCGACCCCCAGGACCTCGGCTTCGACCGCGCGTCCGCCACGCTGGCGGAGATCGGCGACGGGACGGTGCTGCGCGAGCATGTCACCGTGCACCGCGGCACCGCCGCCTCCGGGACGACCAAGGTCGGCGCGGGCTGCCTCCTGATGGCCGGCTCGCACGTCGCGCACGACTGCCGGGTCGGCGACGGCGCCATCCTCGCCAACGGCTGCATGCTCGGGGGGCACGTCGAGGTCGGCGAGCGCGCCTTCGTGAGCGGCGGCGTCGCCGTGCACCAGTTCTGCCGCGTGGGCGAGGGCTCGATGACCTCGGGCAACGCCGTCGTCACGGGGGACATCCCTCCCTTCGCGCTCGCGCACGGCCGCGACGAGCTGGCCGGCCTCAACCTCGTCGGGCTGCGCCGGCGCGGCCTGCCCGCCGCGACGATCGCGGACCTCAAGCGCGCCTTCCGGCTCGCCTACGCCGACGGCGTCGCGTGCGACGCCGCGGCCCGCGCCGCGCTCGACGCGGGCGAGGTCGCGTCGCCCGAGGGTCGGCGCTTCCTGGAGTTCTTCCTCGGCGGCCGGAGGGGCCGCTTCGCCCAGCCGTCGCGATGAGACCGCGCCTCGCCCTCACCTGCGGGGATCCCTCCGGCGTCGGGCCCGAGCTCGCGGCCTCCTGGCTGCGCGAGCACGGCGCGAGCCACCCCGAGGTCGTGCCGATCGGCCCGGCCTCCTGGCTGGCCGGGCTCGCCGGCACCCCGGGTCTCGCGGTGGGGCCTGCGGATTTCGCCGCCGCACCCGGCAGGCCGACGCCCGAGGGCCACGCGGTCGCGCTGGCGGCCATGCGGCGCGCGGCCGACGGCTGCCAGGCAGGCGAGTTCGCCGGCGTGGTCACGGGTCCCGTGAGCAAGGCGGGCCTTGCCGGGGTGGGCTTCGCGCATCCCGGGCAGACGGAGTTCTTCGCCGAGCGCTGGGGCGGCGAGCCGGTCATGGCCTTCGCGGGCGGCCGCATGACCGTGGCGCTCGCGACCTGGCACATCCCGTTGTCGCGCGTGCCCGCGGAGGTCACGCCGGCGAGGATCAGGGCGGCGGCCGAGTCGCTCGACCGGCTGCTGGCCCGGCTCGGGCGCGGCCGACGGATCGGCGTTTGCGGCCTCAACCCGCACGCCGGCGAAGGCGGCCTCCTGGGACCCGAGGACGATGCGGTGGTGCGGCCGACGGTCGCGCGGCTCGCGGCCGAGGGAATGGACGTCGCGGGGCCGCTGCCGGCCGACACGGCGTTCGCCCGCCATCTCGCGGGCGAGTTCGACGGGCTCGTCGCCCTCTACCACGACCAAGGCCTCGCCCCGCTCAAGTCGGTCGACTTCGCGGAGGCGGCGAACCTCACCCTCGGCCTGCGCTTCGTCCGCACGAGCCCCGACCATGGCACGGCCCACGACCTGGCGGGCACGGGCCGCGCGGACCGGCGGAGCCTCGACAGCGCCCTGCGCCTCGCGGCCGAGCTCGCGCGATGATCGGCCGCCTCCTCCTGCTCGCCCTGTCCGTCGCGACCGGCGCGGAAGCCTCGGAGCGCGTCGCCAGCCTCTCGCCCGCCGGCACGCGGATCG
>CAIPVK010000012.1 GCA_903868455.1 uncultured Opitutia bacterium | reverse complement strand
CCTCCACCCCTCTTCCAACCCCATCAAGGTGAGGTGGGGAATCCTCCGGAGCCGCGCCGCCAGCTCCGGCGGGAGGAAGTCGGCCGTGCCGCCCGTCGCGAGCAAGGTCGGCGACGGCGAGCCCGCCGCCGCCAGCTCCGCGATGAGGGCGTCGAGGATATGCCCGATCATCCCCGCGAAGCCGAGGGCGCAGCCGGCCCGCATCGCGTCGGCGGTGGACTTCCCGACGGCCGCCCCGGCGCGGATCGCGGCCGGGTCGAGCCGCGGGAGCAGGGCGGTCCGTCCGTGCAGGTAGCTCGTCATCACCGCCAGGCCGGGCGCGATCACGCCGCCGGCGTAGCCCTTCGCGGTCAGGAC
Source organism: uncultured Opitutia bacterium (assembly GCA_903868455.1). Taxonomy (GTDB): domain Bacteria; phylum Verrucomicrobiota; class Verrucomicrobiia; order Opitutales; family UBA953; genus UBA8828. The sequence goes on along the minus strand of CAIPVK010000012.1, from coordinate 19,634 downwards.
GTCGAAGGTCGTCGCCGTGCCGAGGTCGACCACGATGGCCGGCGCGCCGCAGACCACCTGGGCGCCGAGGCAGTTGGCGAGGCGGTCCTGCCCGACCTCCGCCGGGTTCGGGTAGTCGAAGCCGAGGCCGACCGCCGTGTCGTGGCGCAGGTGGAACACGGGGACGCCCGATGCGGCCAGCGCGGGGCGCAGCGCCTCGGTGGCGGCGGGCACGACGGAGGCGAGGCTCACGCCTTCGGGCCGGTGCGCGAGTCCCGCGGCCAGCGCGCGGTCGACCTCCGCGGTGGGGGCCTCTCCCGAGGCGAGGACGGCGCGGTCCTCCATCACGCCCCAGTGCGCCGAGGTGTTGCCGATGTCGATGCAGAGGACGCGCGCCATGGCGGGCTCAGGCGAAGAGGGCGGGGCGCGCCTCGCGCAGGCGGAGCAGGGCGAGCTCGGCCAGGGCGTGCGTCGTCTCGCCGCCGCGCACCCGCGCGAGCGCCTCGGCGGGCGCCAGCTCGACGACCTCGATCTCCTCGTTCGCGTCGAGCGAGCGGGGCTGGCCGTTGCGCACGCCCTCGAGCAGCACGAAGTGGCAGCGGTTCGACTGCAGAGCCGGGTTGGGCGAGACGGCGCCGAGCGACACCGGGGCGCCGTGGGCGTAGCCGGTCTCCTCCAGGGTCTCGCGAGCCGCCGTCTCCAGCGGGTCCTCCTCGCCGTCCCTCACGCCGCCCGGCGGCTCGACCGAGAGCGCCTCGGCGCCGAAGCGCCATTGGCGCACCATGACGATCCGCCCGTCCGGCGTGACCGGCAGGGCGAGCACCCAATCGGGGCAGCGGATGACAAAAAAATCACCCTCCCGATCGTCGAGAGGGTGACTGCAGGTCCGGCGAAAGACGTCGAAGACCTTGCAACCCGCGTGATGCGCCTCGCGCCGGACGTTCCAGCGGGAGGGCGTCGCCACGGATTACTTGACCTTCAGCTTCTGGCCGATGCGGAGGCTCGAGCCGACGCCGGGATTGAGATCCTGGAGCGCCTTGAGCGAGATGCCCTGCTTGCGGGCGATGCCGGAGAGGGTGTCGCCCTTGACGACGATGTACTCGCCGGGGCCGGCGACGGCGGTGGCGCCGCCGTTGGAGGAGCGGGAACCGCCGCGGGCCTCGACGGCCTGCTGGACCTTGGTGTAGGCGGCGGTGACGTCCTGGAAGCCCTTCTCGACCTTGGCCTTGAAGTCGGTGTAGTCGGCGACGATCCCCTGGACCGTGGCGCCGTCGGCCTTCGAGGCGACGAGGGCCTTGGCCTCCTCGGCGGCCTGGCCCGCGGCGAGCGAGGCGGCGGCGGCGCTGTCGGCGGCGTTCTTGGCCTTCACCGCGAGGATGAGGGCGATCGCGCCGAGGGCGACGCCGACGATGCCGGCGATGAGGGGGAACTTGGATTCGCTGCTGCTTTCGATCGTGTCGGATTCCATGGGGAGGTCGTTTTTGGGGGAGATAGGTCGAGAATAGGCGGTTGACACAGGGAGCAACACCAAATGCTGTCCCGTGAACAACTTCGGGCGGTAGCGCAGTCTGGCTAGCGCATCTGCTTTGGGAGCAGAGGGTCGGGGGTTCGAATCCCCCTCGCCCGACCCTTTGGGGCCGTTCAGGCCTTCGGACCGTAGGTCAGCTCCCCCTGGGAGGTCCGGAGCGTGACGTGGTTGGCGCCCCCGGGGGCTGCGGACGCCTCGGTCCGGCCGACGACCCTTGCCTCAACCTTATGGCTGGCAACGAGTTGCAGAACCGTGTCAACCAGCTTGGGCTCGACGAGGATCTCCAGCCGGTGCCCCATGTTGTAGACCTGGTGCATCTCACGGGGCGCGGTGCCGCTGCAGCGGGCGATCTCGGCGAAGACGGGCGGGGCGGGGAAGAGGTTGTCCTTCACGTAGTGGACCCCCTGGCCGAAGCGGAGGCACTTCGTCTGCGCCCCGCCGGAGCAATGGATGAGCCCGGCCACGCGGGCGACCCCGAGCTCGCGCAGGAGCGAGACGACGACGGGCGCGTAGCTGCGCGTCGGCGAGAGGAGCGCCCGGCCGACGGAGAGCGAGGAGCCCGGCAAGGGGTCCGTCATCCGGTGCGGCCCGCAGTAGACGAGCTCCCGCGGGGTCGTCGCGTCGTAGGTCTCCGGATACGCCTCGGCGTGGTGGCGCGAGAGGAGCTCGTGGCGCGCGCTGGTCAGGCCGTTGGAGCCGATGCCGCTGTTCTCGCCGGGCTCCCAGCCGCAGGTCCCGTGCGAGGCGACGCCGACGATGGCGAGGCCGGGGCGGACGCGCCCGGCGTCGACCACCGCGTCGCGCCGCAGCACGGCCGTCGCGTTGGAGTCGACGGTCAGGGTGGGCGTGAGGTCGCCGACGTCGGCCGTCTCGCCGCCGCCGGAGCGGATGCCGAGGCCGGCGGCGCGGAGGCGGGCGAGGCATTCCTCGGTGCCCTCGATCAGCTCGCGCAGGACCTCGCCGGGGATGCGGCGCGCGTTGCGGTTGACGGTCGAGGAGAGCAGGATGCCGTCGACCGCGCCCACGCAGAGCAGGTCGTCGACGTTCATCACCACGCTGTCCTGGGCCACGCCGCGGAAGGCGGAGACGTCGCCGGTCTCCTTCCACCAGAGGTAGGCGAGGAGCGCCTTGGTGCCCGCGCCGTCGGCGTGGGTGACGTTGCAGCGCGCGGGGTCGCCGGTCAGGACGTCCTCCGTCAGCTTGCAGAAGGCGCCGGGGAAGAGGCCGCGGTCGAGGCCGTCGACCACCGCGTGGACCTCGCCCTTGGACGCCGAGACGCCGCGCGCGGCGTAGCGGCCTTGGTCGGGAGCGGGCTTGCCATCGGCGGCCATGGTCCTTGGTTGGTAGCCGCCCGCCGCCGCGCGGGTCAACGCCCTTCTCCGCCATGCCCGCCGCACGCCGACCCTTCCCCTGGCGCTGGGCGCTCGCCGGCCTCCTGCTTCCCTCGTCGCTCGTCCTGGCCTGGGAGGCGTGGACGGCCCGCGGCCTCGCCCGGCTCGCCGAGGACTGGAGGCGCGCCCACGACGCGCGCGACGTCGCGGCGATGGAGGCGCTCTACCTCTGGGACGGCGTCCCCGAGGACCTCCGCCGCCGCGTTCGCCTCGTCCTCCTCCAGGAGCTCGACCTCCCCGTCGCCGGGGCGCGCGCCGCGCCGCTCTCCGCGGCCGACCTCCAATACGGCCCCCGGAGCCGCCCCAACGGCGACCCCGTGGGCGTGGTCGAGGTCCGCTTCGCCTCGTCCGACGGCCTCGGCGCCCGCCTGCTCGCCGGACGGGACGGCCTGGACTTCCGGCTGCTGCTCGTGGTGCCCGTCGCCGGGCCTTGACAGCCGCCGCGACCGCCCCAAGTTCCCCACTTCCTCCCATGGCCGACAAGAACGACAAGCATCCCGAGAACGTCACCGGACGGTTCTACGTCGACACCCAGTGCATCGACTGCGACCTCTGCCGCGAGACCGCCAAGGGCTTCTTCACCCGCCAGGACGACGCCGGCTACTCCTACGTCGTCAAGCAGCCGACCACGCAGGAGGAGATCGACCTCTGCATGGAGGCCAAGAACGGCTGTCCCGTCGACGCCATCGGCGACGACGGCGAGTGAGCCCGGCGAGCGCCTGAGACGCGGCCCCGGTCTCCGGGGCCGCCTCGTTTCCGGGCCCCGGCGGCGGGGCGCGCCGGATTTCCCCGTTGCCTATCCCGGGGCGGCGGCTTCGCTCCGCCCATCCCCATGAACAACATCCATTGGATTGACTGGGCCATCGTCGTCGCCTCCATCCTGGTCTGCTTCGTCCCCGCGCTCTTCTACGCGAAGCGCTCGTCGGAGAGCACCTCCGAGTTCTTCGCCTCCGGCCGCTCGGTGCCCTGGTGGCTGGCCGGCCTCTCCATGGTGGCCACGACCTTCTCCTCCGACACCCCCAACTGGGTCACGGAGCAGGTCCGCCGCTACGGGGTCGCGGGCAACTGGCAGTGGTGGGCCTTCGTCCTGACGGGCGTCGCCACCGTCTTCTTCTTCGCCCGCCTCTGGCGCCGCTCGGGCGTCATGACCGACCTCGAGTTCTACGAGGTCCGCTACTCCGGCAAGGCCGCCTCGCTCGTGCGCGGCTTCCGCGCCGTCTATCTCGGCCTCTTCTTCAACTGCTTCATCATGGGCATGGTGACCCTCGCCGCCTGCAAGATCGCCAACATCCTCTTCGGCATGCCCGCCTGGCAGACCATCGTCATCTGCGGCGCCCTCAACGTCGTCTTCGCCGCCCACTCCGGCCTCTGGGGCGTGCTCATCATCGACATGGTGCAGTTCTTCATCAAGATGACCGCCGTCTTCGCCGCCGCCTGGTACTCCCTCGTGGCGGTCGCCCAGAAGCTCACCAACGGCGCCTCCGACAGCGCCTGGGTCGGCCTGCAGCTCCTCGTCGAGAAGCTCGGCACCCTCCAGGTCGTCGACACCAAGCTCGAGGGCGGCGGCCACCTGCCCGTCGTCTCCGCCATCGACGGCAAGGGCCAGCCCCTCCTGGACATCCTGCCCAACTTCACGATGTCCGAGCTCGCGCTCATGATCTTCATCCTGCCCATGGCCATCAGCTGGTGGGCCAACTGGTACCCCGGCGCCGAGCCCGGCGGCGGCTCCTACATCGCCCAGCGCATGCTGGCCTCGAAGTCCGAGAAGGACTCCCTCGGCGGCACCCTCTTCTTCAACATCGCCCACTACGTCCTGCGCCCCTGGCCCTGGATCATCACCGCCCTCTGCTCCATCATCATCTTCCCCGACCTGGCCTCCATCCAGGCCGCGTTCCCCCAGGCCGACCCCAAGCTCATCGGCCACGACTCCGCCTTCCCGGCGATGCTCAAGTTCCTGCCCGTCGGCTTCGTGGGCCTGATGATCGGCGGCCTCATCGCCGCCAACTCCTCCACCATCCTCACCCACCTCAACTGGGGCGCCTCCTACCTCGTGCACGACTTCTACCGCCGCTTCATGAAGGTCGACGGCAGCGAGGCCCACTACATCATGGCCGGCCGCGTCGCCACCGTCCTGCTCTACGTGGTCGCCGCGGTGCTCAGCCTCTACATGACCTCGGCCCAGTCCGCCTTCGAGGCCCTGCTCTCGATCGGCGCCGGCACCGGCCTGATCTACGTCGCCCGCTGGTTCTGGTGGCGCGTGTCGGCCTGGAGCGAGATCGTCGCCATGGTGATGTCCCTCGTCACCGCCCTGCTCGTCCCGCGCCTGTTCCCCGAGCTGGGCTTCGCCGAGCGCACCATGCTGCAGGTCGGCATCACGACCGTCTCGTGGATCCTCGCCTCCTTCGTCCTGCCCGCCACCGACCGCGCCACCCTGCTGGCCTTCGTCCGCAAGGTGAAGCCCGCCGGCCCCGGCTGGGCGGCCATCCGCGCCGAGGCCGGGATCACCGACGCCGAGGTCGCCGACTCCAACCACTCGATCCTCGCCTTCGTCGGCTGGATCTCCGGCTGCGCCGTCATCTGGTCCTCGCTCTTCGCCATCGGCCAGTTCCTCTACGCCGCCGGCCAGCCCGAGCGCCTCGCCACCGCCTGGATCCTCACCGGCGTGTTCGTGGTCAGCGGCCTCGTGCTCCTCGAGGTCATCAAGCGCCTCTGGGCCCGCACCGACGACGGCTCGTCCGAGCAGGTCGCCAAGCGCGCCTGAGCCGAGCCCGGTCCGAGCGAGGGCCCCGGTTCGCCGGGGCCCTTTCCTTTGCGTCCGCCGCATCGCCCGCTTGCCTCCCGCCCGCCGCCTGTCATCCTCGCCTCTCCCATGGCCCACGACGACGAAGACGAGGAGACCCCCAAGCAGGAGGAGGCCGCCAAGGCCGCCGGCTCGCCGGTCGCCGCCCTCATCCAGCGCAAGTTCCTCGAGCAGCGTAAGCTCTCGCTCTGGGGCCCGGTCGAGGACGGCTCGGCGCGCGACATCACCGAGCGCCTGCTCTACCTCGAGGCCGTCGCGCCCGGCGAGCCCATCACCTTCTACATCAACACGCCCGGCGGCTCCATCACCGCCGGCATGGCCATCTACGACACCATCCGCCTCATCACCTCCCCGGTGAAGGTCGTCGTCACGGGCATGGCCGCCTCGATGGGCTCGATCCTCCTCCAGGCGCCCAAGCAGAAGGGCAGCCGCCTCCTCTTCCCCCACGCCCAGGTGATGATCCACCAGCCGCTCATCATGGGCCGCATCGTGGCCCCGGCGGTCGACATCCACATCCAGGCCCAGGAGATGGAGCGCATGCGCCGCGAGCTGAACGCCATCCTCGCCGAGGCCTCCGGCCAGCCCCTGGCCAAGGTCGAGAAGGACACCGACCGCGACTTCTACATGACCGCCAAGGAGGCCGTGGAGTACGGCCTCGCCGACGGCATCATCACCAAGCTCTGAGGCGACGATGGGCCTGGCCGACCGCAACTACATGCGCGGCGGGCCCTCCGGGACCGGCGTCCCGGCCACGCACGCCGCCCTCGGCCTCCTCGTCGGCGTCTTCGTGCTGGGCCTGGTGTCCCAGGCCTCGGGCTCGCCCTTCCTCTCCTGGATGGCCCTGGAGGGCGCCGCGTCCCAACCCTGGCAGTTCCTTACCTACGCCTTCCTCCACGACGGTTTCTGGCACCTGCTCGGCAACGGCCTCCTCCTCTGGTGGGTCGGCCCGCTGGTGGAGTCCTCGCACGGGCGCGAGGGCCTGGTCCGCGTCCTCCTGCTCGGCGCCCTCGTCGGCGCCCTCGCCTGGTTCGCGACCGGCCTGCCCGGCCTGCCCGGCTCGACGCTCGTCGGCGCCTCCGCCGCCGTGCTCGCCGCCATGGTCCTCGGCCTCGACGGCCGCGACGACGAGTCGGTCACGCTCCTCCTCTTCTTCTTCCTGCCTGTCACGCTGCGCGTCCGCTGGCTCATGGCCATCATCTGGGCGCTCACCCTCGCGGGCTTCGTGTTCAGCGAGCTGCCCGCCCGCCAGGGCTGGGAGGCCTGGCGCCCGGCCTGGCAGTCGCCCATCGCCCATTCCGCCCACCTCGGCGGGCTTTTGCTCGGCGCGCTGCTCGCCCGCCGCGCCCGACGCGAGGCGACGCCCGAGCCCCGCCTGCGCATCGTGGTCGTCGAGAAGCCGGCGGCCCGCCCGTCGGCGAGCCCGGCGCCCCGCACCGAGGCGATCCCGGCCCGGCCCGCCGCCTCCGCTTCCAACCCCCGGGCCGAGTTGGACGCCCTCCTCGACAAGATCTCCGAGCGCGGCTTCGGCTCGCTCTCCGAGGACGAGCGCCGACGGCTGGACGAATTGAGCCAGCGGCTCCGCTAACTTACCATGCGCCTGCCCCTCCTGACCGTCCTCCTCGCCTCCCTCGTCGCGGCCCAGGAGGCGACCTTCACGACCCAGCCCTCGATGGCCAAGGAGTCGACGGCCACGACCTTGCTCCTCGAGCGCCTTCACATCAGTCGCAAGCCGCTCACCTCCGTCGACACCGGGGCCGTGCTGGCCAAGTACGCCGAGACCCTCGACCGCGGTAAGCTCTACCTCACCGCGGCCGACCTGGCCGACATCAGCTCGCGCTTCGGCCCCTCGCTCGACCTCTACCTCCAGCGCGGCAACCTCACGCCGGCCTTCGAGCTCCACGCCCTCTTCCGCCTCCGCGTCGCCGAGCGCACCGCCTTCGCCCTCGCCCTCCTCCGCGACCCCTCGCTCGACCTCTCGCGCCAGGGGACCTTCGCCCTCGACCGCCGCAAGGCCGCCTGGCCGGCCGACACCGCCGCGGCCGACGAGCTCTGGCGCCGCCGCGTCCAGCTCGACCTCCTCTCCGAGGCGCTCGGCGACGAGGCCGAGGCCGGCGGCGACGCGCCCCGCGCGGACCGATCCGCCAAGCCCGCCGCCGCCCCCGTCCTCACGCCGGAGCGGCTCGGGGAGGCCCGCGACCGCCTCGCCCGGCGCTACGAGAAGGTGGCCGGCTACCTCGCCTACGAGCCCCACGAGGTCCAGGAGTTCTTCCTCAACGCCGTCGCCGCCCAGTACGACCCGCACTCCAACTTCCTCAGCCGCCAGTCGCTCGAGGAGTTCGAGATCCAGATGCGCAACTCGCTCGTCGGCATCGGCGCGACGCTCGAGGACGACGACGGCTACTGCACCATCAAGGAGATCATGCCCGGCGGCCCGCTCGCCCTCGACGGCCGCGCCAAGGCCGGCGACCGCATCCTCGCCGTGGGCCAGGCCGCGGGCGCCGAGCCCGAGGAGATCGTCGGCATGCGCCTCAACAAGGCCATCTCCCGCATCCGCGGCAAGGAGGGCAGCGTCATCCGCCTGATCCTCGAGCCCGCCGACCGCGGCCCGCGCAAGGACATCACGCTGAAGCGCGCCCCCATCAAGCTGGTCGGCCAGCTCGCCTCCGCCCGCCTGGTCGAGGTCCCCGCGGGCGCGGGCACCGTCGCCATCGGCGTGATCGACCTCCCCGCCTTCTACGGCGGCGAGGGCAAGGGCGCGTCCAGCCCGACGCGCGACCTCGAGGAGCTCATCGGCAAGCTCCGCGCCCTCGGCATGCGCGCCCTCGTCCTCGACCTGCGGCGCAACGGCGGCGGCCTGCTCACCGAGGCCATCGGGATCACCGGCCTCTTCATCCCCGGCGGCCCCGTCGTGCAGATCCGCGACAGCGCCGGCCGCTCCGAGACCTACAAGGACGAGGACGGCGGCAAGGTCGCGTGGGACGGCCCCCTCGTCGTCCTCACCTCCAAGGCCTCCGCCTCCGCCTCCGAGATCGTCGCCGGCGCCCTGCGCGACCATCGCCGCGCCCTCATCGTCGGCGACGAGGCCACGCACGGCAAGGGCAGCGTCCAGAACATCCTCGAGCTCGCCCGCCTCGACCGCGCCCTGAAGTCCGCGGTCAAGGTCACCATCCAGAAGTGGTACGCGCCGAGCGGCTCCTCCATCCAGCTCAAGGGCGTGCCGGCGGACATCCCCGTGCCGTCCGTCTACTCCGTGCTGCCCGTCGCCGAGTCCGACCTCGACAACCCGCTGCCCTGGGACGCCGTCGCCCCCGCGCTCGACAAGCCCGACACCGGGCCCTGGCTCAAGGCGCCGCTCTCGCCCGCGCTCGTCGGCCGCCTCGGCGAGGCCAGCCGCCGCCGCCAGGCCGAGCTCCCCGAGTTCACCCTCCACGGCCGCATCCTCGAGTGGGCCAAGGGCCGCTTCAACCGCTCCGAGATCCCGCTCGCCCTCGAGGCGCGCCGCCGCGACCGCGAGGAGGACCTCGCCTTCCGCGACCATGTGCGCGCCCAGCTCGAGCGGCTCGCCAAGGCCGACTTCGCCTCGCGCGACGTGAAGCTCGACGCGGCCCTCGCCGAGGAGAAGGCCACCGATCCCGAGTGGCAGAAGGCCTCGCGCCGCATGCAGCGCCTGCGCGCCTCGGTCGGCGACGAGTCCTGGCCCGACTTCGACATCCCCCTCCGCGAGGCCGTCCGCATCGCGGCCGACTGGACCGCCGCGCCCGCCGCGGTGGCCGCCGCCCCCGCCGCGACCGCGGCCGCGCCGGCGCGCTGAGCGCGGACGCGGCTTGCCTTCCGGACCGCCTCGGCGTTCCTCCGGGGGATGGCCGCGCTCCGCGCCCGCAACCTCCGTCGCCGGCTCGGCGATACCGCCGCCCTCGCGGGCGTCGACCTCGAGGTCGCGCCCGGCGAGATCCTCGCGGTCGTCGGCCCCTCCGGCGCCGGGAAGTCCACCCTGCTGCGCGTCCTCGCCGGCGCCCAGCCGGCCGACCTCGGCCGGATCCAGCTCGACGGGCGCGACGTCACGGGCGAGACGACCGCCCGGCGCGGCGCCCTGCTGATCGGCCACACCTCGCCGACCTTCCCGCACCTGACCGTGCTCGCCTCGTTGGCGGGCGACGCCCCCGACGCCCCCGCCCGCGCCCGCGCGCTCGCGGCCCTCGCCGCGGTCGGCGCGGAGGCCCTCGCCGAGCGCCCCGGCTCCGAGCTCTCGGGCGGCATGCAGCAGCGCGTCGCCCTCGCCCGCGCGCTCGCCGCGCGGCCGCGCCTGCTGTTGCTCGACGAGCCCCTCTCGCAGCTCGACCTCCCCTCGCGGGAGCAGGTGCTCGCCCGCCTGCGACCGGCGCTCGCCGAGGCCGGCATCCTCACCGTCCTCGTCACGCACGACCTGCCCGAGGCCCTCGCCTGGGCCGACCGGCTCCTGCTCCTGCGCGAGGGCGCGGTCGTCCAGTCGGGCCGCCCCCTCGATTGCTACCGCCGCCCCGCCGACAGCTGGGCCGCGGGTTTCCTCGGCCAGGCCAACCTCCTGCCCGCGACGCTCCTGCGCCACGGGGCGGGCGAGGGCGTCGTCCGCTGCGCCCTCGGCGAGGTGAGCGGCGCGCTCGCCGTCCCCTCCGAGCCGCCGGCCGAGGGCGCGCCGGTCGTCCTGTGCCTCCGCCCCGAGGCCATCCGCCTCGACAGCCCCGCGCCCGAGGAGAACGCCTGGCACGGGCGCGTCGAGGCCTCGCGCTTCGAGGGCGAGCTCACGCGCCACCGCTTCGTCGCGTCCGACGGCACCGCGCTGCGCGTCGCGGAGGCCAACGCCCGCAACCGCGCGGGCTCCGTCGCGCGCGCGACGGCGTGGATCGACCCCGAGGACGCCGTCATCCTCCCGCGCTGACATGACCTCCCTGCGCCGCGTCCGCGAGGAGCTCGGTCCCACGCTCCGGCTCTCCGTCCCCATCATGCTCGGGATGCTCGGCTACGGGCTGATGTTCATCACCGACGTCGCCATGGCCGGGCGGCTCGGCGAGACCGCCCTCGCCGCCAGCGCCCTCGCGGGCAACCTCAACTACATCCCCTATGTCTTCGGCATCGGCGTGGTGGGCGCCGTCTCCGTCTACCAATCCCAGGACAACGGCGCCGGCATCGCCGATTCCTCGCCCGCCATCCTCCGCCACGGCATGGCGCTCGCCCTCGTCCTCTCGCTCGCCCTCGCCGCGCTCACCCACCTGCTCGCCCCGCTCATCCCCCTGCTCGGCTCCGCGCCGGAGGTCGCCGCCGAGGCGCGCGGCTATTACGTCATCATGGCCTGGGCCATGGTCCCGGGGCTCCTCTTCCACGCCCTGCGCGGGCATCGCGACAGCCAGCACCAGCCCTGGGTCTCGCTCGCGTGGCTCAGCGCGGGCCTCGCCGCGAACGTCCTCCTCAACTGGGTGATGATGTACGGCAACTGGGGGTGCCCGGCGCTCGGGCTCGACGGCGCGGCCTGGGCGACCCTGCTCTCCCGCGTCCTCATGCTCGCCGGCCTCTGGCTGACGCCCGGGCGCGGCGAGGTGCGGCTCGCCGACGGCCTTTCCCGTCCGGTCTTCCGCCGCCTGCTCGCCACCGGCGTCCCCGCCGGCCTGCACAGCCTGAGCGAGGTGGGCATCTTCGCGGTCGTCCCCGTGATGGCGGGCTGGATCTCCCCCGCGGCGCAGGCCGCGCACCAGGTGGCGGTCAGCACCGCCTCCGCCGCCTTCATGCTCCCGCTCGGACTGGGCATCGGCGCGGGCATCCGCGCCGGCGAGGCCCGGGGCGCCGGCGACCGCGAGGCCGCGCGCGCCATCGGCCTCGGCGCCCTCGCCCTCGGCGGCGCCTGCCTCGCGTCCTACGCCCTCCTGCTCGTCGCCCTGCGCGAGCCCCTGCTCGGCGTCTACGGCGTCGCGGGCACGCCCACCGGCGAGCTGGCGGCGAGCCTGCTCGTGTTCGCCGCGCTCTGGGCGCCGTTCGACGCGCTGCAGGTCGTCGCCGCCCACCTGCTGCGCGCCATCAACCTGGCCGCCTGGGCCTCCGTCGCCGCCGCGCTCGCCTACTGGGGCATCGCCCTGCCGCTCGCCCTCGTCCTCGCCTTCCCGATGGGGCAGGGCGCCGTCGGGATCTGGATCGGCCTCGCGCTGAGCCTCGGCTTCGCGGCCCTCGCCTTGGCGGGCAAGTTCCTCCGCGCGACCCGGCCGGGGGCGAAGGGGTGGGATTGAGCGAGGAAGGGATGAAGAGATGAAGGGATGAATGATTGAAGGGATGGACGGACGAAAGGGCGGGTTGAAGAGAAGGGCAGGGGGATGGTCGATGCCTTGGGACGAGGAGCGCGGAAAGGAAGCTGAACGGGGACCGATAATGCCACGGAACGCGGGATAATCCTGTTTCCTGCCTTTATCTCTTCATCTTTTCATCCTTTCATCCCTTAGCCCCTTCATCTCTTCATCTCTTTAATCCTTCATCCCTTCAATCCCCCCGCCCCCTTCCGATGTCCAAGCCCAAGACCGCCATCACCCCGACCCGCGCCGAGGACTACCCCGAGTGGTACCTGCAGGTCATCAAGGCCGCCGACCTCGCGGAGAACAGCCCGGTCCGCGGCTGCATGGTGATCAAGCCCTGGGGTTACTCGCTCTGGGAGAACATCCAGCGCGACCTCGACGCCAAGTTCAAGGCCACCGGCCACGTCAACGCCTACTTCCCCCTCTTCATCCCGATGAGCTACCTCCAGAAGGAGGCCCAGCACGTCGAGGGCTTCGCCAAGGAGTGCGCGGTCGTCACCCATTCCCGCCTCGAGGCCGGCCCCGACGGCCAGCTCGCCCCCGCCGGCCCGCTGGAGGAGCCCCTCATCGTCCGCCCGACCTCCGAGACCATCATCGGCGAGACCTACGCCAAGTGGGTCCAGTCCTACCGCGACCTCCCCATCCTCATCAACCAGTGGGCCAACGTCGTCCGCTGGGAGATGCGCACCCGGCTCTTCCTCCGCACCGCCGAGTTCCTCTGGCAGGAGGGGCACACCGTCCACGCCACCGAGCAGGAGGCGATGGAGGAGACCGTCCGCATGCTCGAGGTCTACGCCGACTTCGCCGAGAACCACATGGCCATGCCCGTCATCAAGGGCACCAAGACCGCGGGCGAGCGCTTCCCCGGCGCGGTCGAGACCTTCTGCATCGAGGCCATGATGCAGGACCGCAAGGCCCTCCAGGCCGGCACCTCGCATTACCTCGGCCAGAACTTCTCCAAGTCCTGCGGCATCCGCTTCCAGGACGAGGCCGGCGTCCTCCAGCACGCCCACACCACCTCGTGGGGCGTCTCCACCCGCCTCATCGGCGGCATGATCATGACGCACGCGGACGACGACGGGCTTGTCGTCCCTCCCCGCCTCGCGCCCCAGCACGCCGTCATCCTCCCCATCTACCGCGACGACGCCGGCCGGGCCGAGGTGCTCGCCTACTGCAAGTCGCTCCAGAAGGAGCTCCTCGCCAAGACCTTCCACGGCCGCCCGCTCGTCGTGACCATCGACGACCGCGACCTCCGCGGCGGCGAGAAGACCTGGGGCTGGATCAAGAAGGGCGTGCCCCTGCGCATCGAGGTCGGCCCGCGCGACCTCGCCGCCGGCGCCGCCATGGTCGCCCGCCGCGACACCGGCGAGAAGGCCGTCGTGCCCCGCGCCGAGCTCGTCGACGGCATCGAGTCCCGCCTGCAGGCCATCCAGGACAACCTGCTCGCGCGCGCCAAGGCGTTCCGCGAGTCGCAGACCCGCCGCATCGACACCTGGGAGGAGCTCAAGGCCTGGTTCACGCCCGCCAACCCCGACCGCCCCGAGATCCACGGCGGCTTCGCCCTCTGCCACTGGAACGGCTCGGCCGAGGTGGAGAAGCGCCTCAAGGAGGAGCTCAAGGTCACCATCCGCTGCATCCCCCTCGACGCCCCCGCCGAGGCGGGGAAGTGCGTCGTCACCGGCGAGCCCAGCGCCCGCCGGGTGGTGATGGCGAAGGCTTATTGAGGGCCTGAAAGGCGGATTCCGAGGTAGGGGAGGATTCGGAGGAGCCGGAGGATGATTCGCGGATAAAGGGGATAAACCCCCTGAAAACGCCAATTTTCCGCACCTCCTCCGCATCGTCGTCCTCCTCCGCCTCCTCCGAATCCTTCGACCCCCATGGGCAACTTTTCCTTGCCCTCCCCCCTTTCCCTTCCCAAGTTCGACCCTCCCATGAGCACGGAAGCCAAGCCTAACCGCTCCAAGAACCCCCTCGACTTCGATTTCACCGAGCCCGAGGCCCTCGCCCGTTACGTCACCGAGACGGGCAAGATCATGCCCCGCAAGCTGACCGGCCTCAACGCCCGCCAGCAGCGCCACATCACCAAGGCCATCAAGCGCGGCCGGTCGATGCTCTCGATGCAGTGAGCCTCGGCTCCTGAAGCGAAAGGCCCGCCCCTGGCGGGCCTTTTTGCTTGGGTGGTTCCCCTTCTTGCCCGGCTCGGCCGACTCCCCTAACTCGTCTCCCGTGCCCGACCTGCCGTCGCCGCTCTCGACCTCCCCCGCGGACCTTTCCCGGGCGGCCGAGCTCCTGCGCGCGGGCGAGATCGTGGCCGTCCCGACCGAGACGGTCTATGGCCTGGCCGCGGACGCCCTCAACCCGGCCGCCCTCGCCAAGGTCTTCGCCGCCAAGGGCCGCCCCCTCGTCGACCCCTTGATCGTCCATGTGGCCTCCGCGGCCGAGGTCGATCGGGTGGCCGAGCCCGAGGCGCGCCTCGGCCGCCTCGCCGCCTTCTGGCCCGGTCCCCTCACGGTCGTCCTTCGCCGCCGCCCCGTCGTGCCCGACTTGGTCACCGCCGGCCGCGAGACCGTGGCCGTGCGCGTGCCCGCCCATCCGGCCTTCCGCGCCCTGATCGCCGCCGTCGGACCCCTCGCCGCCCCGAGCGCCAATCCCTTCGGCTACGTGAGCCCCACGCTCGCCTCGCACGTGCGCGACTCGCTGGGCGAGCGCTGCCCGTGGATCGTCGACGGCGGCCCCTGCGCCCACGGCGTCGAGTCGACCATCCTCGACCTCTCCTCGCCCGGCGTCGCCCGTCTCCTCCGGCCCGGTCCGATCTCGCGCGAGGCCCTCGAGGCCGCCCTCGGCGCGCCCGTCGAGGCCGTCGTCCGCTCCGCGCCCGCCGACCAAGCCCAGCTCGCGCCCGGGATGCTCGAGCGCCATTACAGCCCGCGCACGCCGATCCGTCTCTTCGCCCGCGGCGCCGAGCCCGTCATCCCGCCGGCCCACGCCGCGCTGCTCCTGCAGGCGCGCCGCGCGGCCGCGACGCCCGGGGCGGAGACCTTCCTGCTCTCCGAGTCCGGCGACCCCGCCGAGGCGGCCCGCGCCCTCTTCGCCCTCCTGCGCAAGCTCGACCGCCGCGGCTTCGAGGTGATCGTCGCCGAGCTCGCCGAGGAGACGGGCGTCGGCGTCGCCCTCAACGACCGGCTGCGCCGCGCCGCCGCCCGCTGAGATGGAGACGCTGCTCGACACCCTTCGCAAGGCCGAGGCCTTTCTCGGCCGCAAGGGCCTCGACCGCCCGCGCCTCGAGGCCGAGCATCTCTTCGCCGGCGTGCTCGGGCTGCGCCGGCTCGACCTCTACCTCCAATTCGAGCGCCTGCTGCAGGCGTCCGAGCTGGAGCGCCTGCGCGCGGCGACCGTGCGCCGGGGCGAGCGCGAGCCGCTCCAGCACATCCTCGGCACCGCGCCCTTCCGCGACCTCATCCTGAGGTCGGACCGCCGCGCCCTCGTCCCGCGGCCGGAGACGGAGGAGCTCGTCGACCACGCCCTCGCGCGTTTCCCCGCGGACCACGCCGTCCGCGTCCTCGATCTCGGCACCGGCTCGGGCGCCATCGCGCTGGCCATCGCCCAGGAGCGGCCGGCTTGGACGGTCGAGGCGCTCGACGCCTCGGAGGACGCCCTAGGGCTCGCGCGCGAGAACGCCGCGGCCTTGGGGCTCGGGACGCGCGTCGCCTTCGCCAAGTCCGATTGGTTCTCGGCCGTGACGGACGCCTACGACCTCATCGTGTCCAATCCGCCGTACCTGACGGAGGCCGAGGTGGCGTCGGCCGAGCCCGAGGTGCGCCTGCACGACCCGATGTCGGCCTTGGCGGCGCCCGAGGACGGCCTCGCCGACCTGCGGCGCATCCTGTCCGAGGCCCCGCGCTTCCTCCGTCCCGGCGGCTGGGTCGTGCTCGAGACCGGGGTCGACCAGCACGCGGCGCTCGCGGCGCTCACCGCCGCCGCGGGGCTCGCCGAAGGGCAGGGCAGGGCGGATCTCTCGGGCCGTCCCCGCTTCTGGCTCGCGCGTCGCGGCGTCTAGCCTGTCTCAGGCCGGCCGGCACTCGATGCCGAAGGCGGCCGCGCCGGCGCGCATCTGGCGGTCGCTGGACCAAAGGACCGCATAGCCATGCTCGGCCGCGCAGGCCAGATGCAGCGCGTCGGCTGAGCGGACCTGCGGTCCGGTTCCCTCGGCGCCGTAGACGCGCTCGATCCGCCCGTAGACCGCGTCGACCAAGGGGAGCCATCGGACCGCTCCCTGGGCCGCGAGCGCGGCGAGCCGATCGGTCGCGCGCGCGTGCTCCGCCTGGGTGATGGCGCCTTCCCGGCGCTTGCGGCAAAGCGTCGTGGCCACCTCCGCCCGGCCGTGCGCCGCGCAGACCACGGTGTCATGGTCCGCGACCAAGGCGGCGACGCGGCGGCTATCCGGCTCCTCGCAGAGCAGCTTGGCCAGGTAGCACGCGTCCAGGCAGACCGCGCTCATCGGCCGTCGCGGTCCTCGGAGATGATCTTGGTCGAATCGGTACCCCGCCCGCCCTTGCGCGAGGGAATCGGGAAGACATGCCCGGACCAGTAGGTCTTTCGGGCAGGGCCCTCTTGCACCGCGGTCCCCTCCGCGAGCGCCGACTCCAGGGCCCGGGCCATGAGTCCGCTGAGGGTCTCGCCGCGCTCGGCGGCCCGGACCTTGGCGCGCCGCACGAGGTCGTCGGGAAGGATGACGGTCGTTTTCATGCGTCTTACCGTAAATCCGTACTTACGGAACGCAAGCCGGGCTTTGTTAAGGTCGGGAGGCTTCGGGCTTAACAATCGACCCCGGCCGGCCACGCTGGCCTTGTGCCCACGCCCTCCCCGGCGCCCGCGTCGTCCCTCGACGCCCTGGATGCCGCCGACCGGCGGCATGCCTGGCATCCGTTCACCCAGATGCGGGAGTACATGGACAACCCCCGCCTGCACCTCGTGCGCGGCGAGGGGTGCTGGCTGGTCGACGCCGAGGGCCGGCGCTACCTCGACGGCAACGCCTCGGTCTGGACGAACGTCCACGGGCACAACGACCCGGATCTCAACGCCGCCCTGCGCGCCCAGCTCGACCAAGTCGCGCACGTCACCCTCCTCGGCCTGAACCACCCGCGCGCGACGGAGCTCGCCGCCGAGCTCGCCACCCTCACCCACGGCGTCCTCACCCGCTGCTTCTTCACCGACAACGGCTCCAACGCCGTCGAGGTCGCGCTCAAGCTCTCCCTCCAGCACTGGCAGCTCACCGGCCGCCTGGAGCGCCGCGAGGTCGCGGCCTTCGCGGGCGCCTACCACGGCGACACCTTCGGCACGATGGCCTTGGGAGACCGCGGGCCCTTCCACGCCCGCTTCGAACCCTGGCTCTTCCCCGTCCATCGCCTGCCCGCGCCCGCGCATTCCGAGTGCGCCGGCCGCGTCGCGCGCTCGGACGGCTCGGCCTCGCTCGAGGCGCTCGCCCGGCTGCTCGCGGAGCGCGGCGAGCGCCTGGCCTGCCTCGTCCTGGAGCCGCGCGTGCAGGGCGCCGCCGGCAT
This sequence comes from uncultured Opitutia bacterium, assembly GCA_903868455.1. Taxonomy (GTDB): domain Bacteria; phylum Verrucomicrobiota; class Verrucomicrobiia; order Opitutales; family UBA953; genus UBA8828. Next base: position 2,067 of record CAIPVK010000012.1, on the reverse strand, counting down.
GGTCCAGCAGCCCCCGGGCTTCGTCGCGTCCGTCGCCGACCTCTGCCGCGACCACGGCGTCCACCTCATCCTCGACGAGGTCTTCACCGGCTTCGGTCGCCTCGGCGCCCTGACCGCCTGCGAGACCGAGGCCGTGGTGCCCGACTTCCTGTGCCTCGCGAAAGGGCTGGCGGGCGGTTATCTCCCGCTCGCGGCGACGCTCACCACGGAGGCGATCCACCAGCCCTTCCTCGGCCGGTTCTCCGAGGGCAGGACCTTCTTCCACGGCCACACCTTCTCCGGGAACCCCCTTGGCTGCGCGGTGGCGCTCGCCTCCCTGCGCAAGCTCCGCGCGCTCCTCGCCTCGGGCCGCCCCGAGGCCTCGGCCGCCGCCCTCGGGCAGGCCCTCCTCGCCCGCCTCGCCCCTCATCCCAACGTGCGCGAGGTGCGCCAGCTCGGCCTGACCGCCGCGGTCGACCTCGCGCCCGCCGCGGGCGCGCCCGCGTGGTCCGCCGACGCTCGCACCGGCTATCGCGTCTGCCTCGCGGCGCGCCGACACGGCTTGGTGCTCCGACCCCTGGGCGACTCGCTCCTGATCGTCCCCCCGATCGCCATCGCGCCACCCGAGATCGACCACCTGGTCGGGGCGGTCGAGGCGGCCCTGCGGGAAGAGTTCAGATGAAAGAATCCAAAGTAAAGGAACGCACCGACCAGAATTCAAAGTAAAGAGTCCAAAGTAAAGGAACGCACCCGATCAGAATCCAGAGTAACGAATCCAAAGTAAAGGAACGCACACCCTCCCTTCCCCCGACTCCTTCATCTCTTCATCCCTTCATCCTTTTAATCCCTCCCATCGCTTCCTCCTCCGCCACCTCCGCCTCCTCGTAATCCTCCGCCTCCTCGTCCTCCCCCACTCCCCGCTCCCCATCCCCTAACCCCCTAGTCCCCTCTTCACCATGCCCACCCTCGCCGACGCCCGCGCCCTCTACGACCTCCCGCTGAACACCCTGATCTTCAGGGCCCAGCAGGTCCACCAAGCCCACCAGGATCCCGCCGGGGTCCAGCTCTGCACGCTGAAGTCGATCAAGACCGGCGCCTGCCCCGAGGACTGCGCCTACTGCCCGCAGTCCGTGCACCACAACACCTTCGTCGAGGCCGAGGCGCTGATGGAGACCGACGCCATCCTCGCCGACGCGCGCCGGGCCAAGGCCGGCGGCGCCACCCGTTTCTGCATGGGCGCCGCCTGGCGCCGCGTGGCCGACGGGAAGCAGTTCGACAGCGTCCTGAGCACCGTGCGCGGCGTGAAGGACCTAGGCCTCGAGGTCTGCTGCACCCTCGGCATGGTGACCGAGCCCCAGGCCAAGCGCCTGAAGGAGGCCGGGTGCGATGTCTACAACCACAACCTCGACACCTCGCGCGAGCATTACGCCAAGATCATCACCACCCGCACCTACGACGACCGCCTCCAGACGCTCTCCAACGTGCGCAAGGCCGGCCTCGAGGTCTGCTCGGGCGGCATCATCGGCATGGGCGAGACGGTCGACGACCGCCTGAAGATGCTCGTGGAGCTCGCCGCGCTCGACCCCCAGCCCGACTCGGTGCCCATCAACGCCTTGGTCGCGGTCGAGGGCACGCCCCTCGCCGGCCGCCGATTCGTCGACACGATCGAGTTCGTCCGCACCGTGGCCGTGGCCCGCATCCTCATGCCGCGCGCGATGGTCCGCCTCTCCGCCGGCCGCGCCAACATGTCCGACGAGACCCAGGCGCTCTGCTACCTCGCGGGCGCCAACTCCATCTTCCTCGGCGAGAAGCTCCTCACCACGGGCAACCCGGACATCGAGGAGGACATGAACCTGATGAGGCGCCTCGGCCTCCACCCGCTGCATCCCGACGAGGCCCGCAAGGTCCACCGCGGCGAGATCGCCCCGGCGGCCGCCCAGGCCGCGCCCTGGCCCAAGCCCGAGGAGCTCGTCCCCGTCGCCGAGGAAGGCGGCGAGGGCTGCGGCTCCGGCTGCGGCTGCAAGCACTGAGCGCTTGGCCACCGTCCTCGTCACCGCCTCGGACACCGGCGTCGGCAAGACCCGCGTG
>CAIPVK010000011.1 GCA_903868455.1 uncultured Opitutia bacterium | reverse complement strand
GGCGAGCATCTCGCGGTAGGAGGTGCCGGAGGCGACGCGCTCGTTCACCGGGAAGCGGCAGCGGGCGAGGATCGCCACGAAGACGACCGCGGGGGCGGCGAGGAGGTAGACGAGGATGCGCCAGTCGGCCTTGACCTGGTCGGCGAGGCCGATCGAGAGCAGGCCGCCGATGACGAGGCCCGCGGGCCAGCCGGCGTGGAGGATGTTGAGCCACTTGGTCTTCTCGCGGCTGAACAGGGTGGCGACGACGGGGTTGGTGAAGGCCTCGACGGTGCCGTTGCCCAGGCCGAGGATGACCGAGCCGGCGTAGAGCAGCCAGTAGGCGGCGCGCTGGGCCTCGGGGGTGCCGGCGGCGACGGTGTCATACGCCATCAGGGCGAACACGGCGTAACCGGCGTAGCAGAGGAAGGAGAAGGCCATCGCCGCCTTGTAGCCGATGCGGTCGATGACGAGGGAGAAGAGGATGATGGAGAGGGCGAAGGACCAGATGCCCGCGCCGAAGAGCTCGGCGGCCTGGACCTTGTCGAGGCCGAAGGTGGCGGGCCATAGGCCGGGATCGTTGCACAGGAACGCCCGCGTGATGAAGGCGAGCGAGGTGGTGATCATGGCGAGGAAGCACCCCCAGAACAGGAGCTTGTCCTGCTGGGGCGCATCGGCGGGGTGGGCGGATGTCATGGTCGTGGGGTAGACTCGTCTAATCCCGCCCGGCGAGGGGTGTCGAGCCGCCTTCGCGGCGGGTTTTCCCTTGCCCGGCGGGGTCCCGGGCATTTGCTCAAGGGTCCTGACGGCACGGAGAGGTGGCAGAGTGGTCGATTGCGGCTGATTCGAAATCAGCTGGTCCCGCAAGGGTCCCGGGGGTTCGAATCCCTCCCTCTCCGCCAGTCAGGGATTAGTTTCAGCCCGTGATCAGCATAGGATTGAGGCTATTCCGATTTCCACAGCGGAAGGAAATCCCCTGCCAACGCCTGACCGCTTGCGCGAAACCCGGGGAGGGTTAAGGGGTATAAGGAAGATGAGCGTCGTCCTCGCCAGCCTCCTGCTCGCCGCGGCCGCGGCGGAGCCGTCGACCCCGCAAGGCGCCGCCGAATCCGTGGCCAAACCGGTCCTCGACCTGGAGGCCCTGGCGAAGAACTCCCCGTTCGGCGCCTCCCCGGCCCCGACGTCCGCGGCGAAGCCGGCGGCGGCGGCCACGCTCGAGCTCCGGGGCATGTACCGGGAAGGCGACGCCGTCTACTACAGCGTCTACGACACGACGACCAAGCAGAGCCGCTGGATCAGCGCGGGCGAGACGTCCGACCCCGCGCAGCCCGTGGTGAAGTCCTTCGACGACGCCACCTCCACGCTCGTCGTGGAGACGGGCGGCAAGACCGCGTCCCTCGTCCTCAAGCCGGCGAGCGTCTCCAAATACGAGGCGCCCGCCGCGCCGCGCGCCGCGGAAGGCGGCCGGGGCGGACCTCCCCTTCCCGAGCCGGGCCCCGACGGCAAGGTCCAGACCCCTTGGGGCAACTTCACCCCCGAGCAGATCGCCGAGTACCGCGCCGAGCGCGAGCGCCGCTGGCAGGAGCGCATGCAGCAGATGCAGGCCGAGGGCGGGCGCGCCCGCGCCGAGGAGACTCCGGGGGGCGAGGCCCCCGAGGGCGGCGGCAATGGGGGCGGCGGACGCGACCGCCGCCGCGGCCCCCGCTGAACTTGACCATGAAGCACACCCGCCCCGCCGCCCGACGCGGCTTCACCCTCATCGAGATCCTCATCGCGCTCGCGATCGTGGCGCTCGTCGCCGGCTACGCCATGACCAAGCTCGACGGCGTCTTCGGGCGCAGCCAGGAGCAGATCGCCTCGCTGGCCGTCAACGAGTCGATGAAGACGGCGCTGATGCGCTTCCGCCTCGACGTGGGCGACTACCCCTCGACGGAGGAGGGCCTCGCCGCGCTGGCGACCGCCCCCGAGGCGCGCGCCGAGCGCTGGCGCGGACCGTATGTCGAGACCAAGGGCGGCAAGATGGCCGACGACCCCTGGGGCGAGCCCTACCAGTATCGCCACCCCGGGACGCGCAACGCCGACGGCTACGACCTCTTCTCCAAGGGGAAGGACCGCCAGGCCGACACCGCGGACGACATCGGCAACTGGTGACGGCGACGACCCAGCGCCCCGTTCGAGGCGGCTTCACCCTCCTCGAGGTGCTGATCGCCCTCGGCCTCTGCGCGATCGTCTCCGGGCTCTGGGTGGCGGGCGCGGCCGGCATGATGCGGGGCGCCGCGCGCGAGGAGCCGGAGGACCTCCTGCTCGACCAGGTGCAGCGGCTCCGGCGGATGGCGGTCGAGCGCGGCGCGCCGGTCGAGCTGCGGTTGCTCGACGAGGGCGACCGGCTCGCCTGGGGCGACGCGCCGGACGCGACGCTCGTCCTGCCGAACACCGAGGAGCGGCGCGCCCGCCTGGTCGGCCCCGAGACGGAGGGCTTGGTGCTGCTGGGCGGCGTCGCCCAGGCCGCGCCGCTCGCGCGCCTCGTCTTCCACCCGGACGGCACGATGGACCGCGCGCGCCTCGAGACGCTGCGCAACGGGCGCGTCGCGTTCCTCGAGCTGGATCCCCTCACCTGCGCGCCGCTCCCCGCGGCGCCGTCGCGATGAGGCGGGGCATGACGCTCATCGAGGTCCTCGTGGCCCTCGCCATCCTCGGGCTCGCCGCGGTCGGCCTCGCGGCCACCCACGGCAACCTGCTCCTCGCGCGCGAGACGATGCGCCGGCTGGACGAGGAGGACGAGGCCCTGCGCCTGGCGCGCGAGCGCGTCCTCGCGGCCGACGCCACGGGCGAGACCGCCACGGTCGGCAAGGACGGGCGCCGCCTCACGGGCCGCGTCGAGCTCGCCTCCGGCGGCATGGCCGACTGGGAGGCCACGATCGTCCCCGAGGCCGTGGGCGACCTCTTCGCCGTCACGCTCACCGTGCGGAACGAGGGCGAGGCCGGCGAGGGCCGGAGCCAGAGCTTCCACCTGACCCGGCCCTCGTGGTCGAGCGAGACGGACCGGCGCGCCCTGCTCGACGCGGCGCGCGAACGCCTGCGGACGCAACGCGGCTTCGAGGCGACGGTCGGGGGCAACGCCACCGGCGGCACCTCGCGGGGAAGCGGCGGCCGGGGCTCGGGCGGACGCGGGCGTCCCGGCGAAGGCTCGGGACGACCGGGCGACGGCATGGGCAGGCCCGGCGAGGGCGCCTCGCGACCGGGCGACGGCATGGGCCGACCCGGCGAGGGCGCGACCCGGCCGGGAGAGGGCATGGGCCGTCCCGGCGAAGGGACGAGCCGGCCGGGCGAAGGCGCGACGGGGCCGAGAGGTGGCGCGCGACCGGGAGGGGGCGGACGATGAGGCGCGGCGGCTTCACCCTGCTCGAGATCCTGCTCTCGCTCGCGATCCTCGCGGGCGTGCTCGTGGCCCTCAACTCGCTCCTCTTCGGCATCGTCGGGGGCTGGGGCGAGGGACGAGACCGGCGCCTCTTCGACCAGCATCGCCGCGCGCTCGCGCGCCAGCTCGGCGACGCCGTGCGCGCCGCCGCCGAGGCGCCGGGCGGGACGCCCCTCTCCATCCGCAAGCAGGCCTGGGCCGGGCGCGGCGAGGAGCCGCGTGCGGCGTGGTCGCTGCCCGACGGCGGCCGCCTCGCGACCTGGGCGGGCGAGCCGCTGCCGGACGTGGACTTCACGATGGAGGTGGACGACGAGAAGGGGCTCGTGGTCGGCTGGCGCTCGCGCGCCGAGGTCGACGGCGAGGCCGACCGCTGGCACGAGGCGGTCGCCTCCCCGTTCGTCCGCCGCCTCGAGTACGCCTACGCGCCCGCGTCCTCCGGCGGACGCTGGGAAGTCTCGGAGACGCCGCTTTCCGAGCCGGGCTTCACCGGTTGGCGCACGCCGGACCATCTCCGGCTCCACCTCGAGCTGGGCAAGGAGAAGGCGGAGGTGCGCGTCCGCGTCGCGGGCCGGAGGGAGGGGTCCACGCCGCCATGAGGCGCCGCGGCACCGTCCTCATCGTGGTGCTGGTGCTCGTCGCCCTGGCCGGGGCGACCTTGGCCCGCCTCCTGGAGGAGAACGCGCTCGAGCTCACGCTGGCCGCGCGCGAGGCCGACCGCGGGCGGCTGCGCGCGGAGGCCTGGGGCGAGCTCGAGCTCGCCGTCGCGGTCCTCGCCGAGATCCGCAACGTCGATCGCGGCCGGATCCACGCCGCGGAGCAAGGTTGGGCGGACCCCCGGGCCCACCTCGGCAAGCCGCCGCGCGACGGCCTCAAGGTGACCTATGTCTGGGAGGTGGAGAACGGGAAGCTTCCCCTGCCCGACCTCGCGGAGGCCGACCTCGCCCTGCTCTTCCGCGCGCTGGGCCGACCGGCCGAGGAGGCCGACGCGCTGGCCGACGCGCTCATGGGCTGGACGCGCCCGGGGCACGAGCCCGAGGACGACCGGGCGGACGACGCGACCTACGACCAAGCCGTCCTGCCCTACCGCGCCCCCCGCCGCAGCCTGCGCTCCTTCGAGGAGCTGCGCGCGGTCGGCGTCGCGCGCGAGGCCTTCTTCGACGCCGAGGGCCGGCCGACGCGCCTGATGGAGGACTTCCGCCGCGTGGTCTCCCTCCACCGCTTCCCCGCGACCTGCGCCAACTACGCCGAGCCCGAGGCGCTCCAGGTGCTCGGGTTCTCCGCCGAGGGAATCGCCAAGGCCCGGGCCTACCGGGCGGACGGCGCCGGGCGGGCGCGCGACGCCGCGCCCTACTTCCGCAGCCGCGAGGAGGCGCTCGCGACGCTCGGCGGCGGCAACGGCCAGCGCCTCACCTCGCTCGTCCAGCTGCTGCGGCTGACGGTGGTCGTGCAGGAGGGGCGCTCCTCGTGCTCGGCGAGCGTGCTCCTGGCCCTCGACCCGGCCTCGCGCTTCCCGGAGGCGGCGGCGGACCCCACGGAGGAGGCGCAGTCGGCGAAGCCCGACACGGCCGCCGCCAAGCCCGGCTCGACAGCCAAGGCCGTCCTGAACTATCCCTTCCCCGTCCTCGAATGGTCGGAAACCGGGACGGCCCAGGCGCTGTCCCAAGGCCCGTCGCCCCGCCGGATCCAAGTGACCTCGGGAGACCCCTTGCCCCCCTACCCCTCGCTCGAAACCCCGCTCGCCTACCTCGACGACACCACGCCCAAGGTCGGACCCCGATGAACCCCCTCCTCTCCCGCTGGCTTCCCAAGCCGCCGCCGGTCCCGGCGGTCCTCCTGCCCGCGGAGCGGTTCGTCACGCGCCGCTTCGAGCCGCTGGCCGGCGGCAAGCTCCGCGAGCAGGCCGCCCTCGCCGTCGAGGCGGAATCCCCCTTCCCGCCGTCGCAGCTCCTGCAAGGCCACGTGCGCTCCGCCAACGGCGCCGAGGGCCTCGCCTACGCCGCGCACCGCCGCGTGTTCCCGGCCGACGCCGCGGTCGCGTGGCCCGCGGAGGCGCCGGTGATCCCCGAGTTCCTCGCCCTGATCGGCGAGCGCCCCGAGGGCGCGAGCGTCGTCGTCCACTCCGACGCGCGCCGCCACCTCGCCCTGGCTTGGGCGGCCTCCGGCCAGCTCCCGGCCTCGGTGGCGACGCTCGCGACGGAGGATGGCTCGGCGGCGGACGCGGCGAAGGCGGCGGCGGACGCGGCCGGCCTGGCTGACGCCCCGGCGCGGGTCGTGACGGGCGAGCTCCGCGCGACGCGCACGGAGCAAGGCGTCGAGCTCGCGCGCGAGGGCGGCGCTGTCGCGGTGATTCCCGCCTCGCAGGTCGACGACCTCGACGTGCGCGACCCCGAGTTCCTCGAGACGCGCCAGGCCGCGGCTCGATGGGACAACCGCGCGTGGCGCGCGGCCCAGGCCGGCGCCGCCCTGGCCGCCCTGGCCCTGCTCGCGGAGCTGGCCTCGCTGGGTCTCGGCGCGCTCGCGGGCTCGGCGCGCGCGGAGGTCGCCGCGGACGCGACCCGCGTCGGCGAGCTGCAGGCGCTCGCCGCCATCTCGGCCAAGGTCGAGGAGCTCGGCCGCAAGCGGCCCCTGCCCTTCGAGATGCTGGCCGCGGCGAACATCCACCGCCCCGCCGCCATGACCTTCACGTCGGTGACCCACCGCGCGGGCATGACGCTCGAGATCGAGGCGCGCACGACCAACGCGGCCGACGTCGGCGCGCTCGAGCAGGCACTCTCGGCGGACCCCCTCGTGGCCAAGGTCGAGACGCGCGACATCCGCGGGCGCGAGGGCCTGACCACCTTCGCCCTCACCCTCACCTTCCGACCGGAGGCGCTGCGCAAGGCCGCGGCGGAGACCCCGTGAGGCACCTCTTCCTGTCGCGCCCCCGCAGCCAGCGCCTGCTCCTCGCGGCCGCCCTGCTCGCCCTCGGGCTGGTCTGGCTCGACGCCGCGTCGGCGCGGGTCGGGGCGGCGTGGGACGCGTCCTCGGCCGCCCGCGCGGCCCGCGCGGAGCAAGCCGAGTGGCTGGCGCGCGCGTCGGCCATCGAGGAGGAATCGGCCAAGGCCAAGGCGGGGCTCGGCGAGGGCAAGGGCATCGACGCCGCGCGCCTCGTCGCCGAGGCGGCGGAGCTCCTCTCTCAGGCGGGACTGACGGCGAACACCGACCCGCCGAAGACCCAGCGCTCGGGGCCCTTCGCCGTCCACACCGTCCAGATCACCGTCCGCCGGACGGACCTCCCGGGGCTCCTGCGTCTCTACGCCCTCGTGCGACCGCGCGCGCCGTACCTCGCCCTCGGCGCGGTGCAGATCCAGGCCGACCGCTCGGGCGGCGGCTCGGTGGGCGCGCGGCTTCAGCTGACGGCGGTGGAGTTGGCAAAGTAGGGGGTGCGAGGAGCGGGGGGCGGGGAGCGGGGCTCGCTGTCGCGCTGCGACGCTGTTGCGCTGTGACGAGATAAGAAACTGGGTCGCTTTTGGCCCGGGATGCCCGGCCTTCATGACCGCGTCCTTCGTTTGGACGAAGATTCTGAATGTCGGTCGTTGATTCAAGCCATTGAGAAACCCGCACGCCTTGGCATCCGGACGATGCAGCGCGACAGCGTGACAGCGAATCAGCGAACCCGAGCTCCGCATCACCCCACTCCCCGCTCCTCGTACCCCACTCCCCACTCCCCGCTCCTCACTCCCCGCTCCTCGCTCCCCTCAGAACCTCAGGTTCCCGCTCGCGGCGAAGACGGCGCTGACGATGGCGAAGGCGATGAGGGCGACGAGGGCGAAGACCCCGCCGAGCAACGCCGCGGCGAAGCCCTTGGTGAGCGCGGCGAGCCAGCGGTCGAGGTCGGCGCGGTAGGAGCGGGCGACGTCGCGCAGGCCGGGGGCGAGGTTGCCCGTCTGCTCGGCCACCGTGATGCGGTCGAGCAGGAGCCCCGGGAAGGCGCCGGTGCGGCCGAGCGCGCGGGAGAGCGCCTCGCCCTCGAGCACGCGGTCGGTGGCGGCGCGCAGGCGGCGGCGGAGCGCGCGGTTGGGCGCCGAGCGCTCCGCCATGCGCAGGGCCTGGGCGAGGGTGATGCCGTTCTCGATCAGCGAGGCGAGCGTCTCGCAGAAGTTGAGGACGGAGAGGCGCAGCGAGAGCGCGCCGGCGACCGGGACGCGGAGCAGGAGCGTGTCGGCGGCCTCGCGCCCGGCGTCGGTCCGGCGCCAGCGGCGGACCGCGACGAGCGCGGCCAGGGCCGCGAGCAGGCCGATCGGGGCCGCCACCATGGCGGCCTCGGCCAGGCCCACGAGGAGGCGCGTCGCCCACGGGAGCTCGCCGCCGAGCGAGGCGAGGAGCGGCTCGAGGCGCGGCAGCAGGAAGAGGATGAGGAAGGCGGTGACGGCCGAGGCCGCGACGACCATCACCGCCGGGTAGAGCAGCGCGGCGAGGAGGCGCTGGCGGAACTCGCGCTGCTCGGCGTAGTGGCGGATCAGGCGGCCGAGGACGCCCTGCAGGTTGCCCGTGGCCTCGCCGGCGGCGACGAGGTTGACGGCGTGGCTGTCGAAGACGCGGGGGAAGGCGCCGAGGGCGGCGGAGAGCGCGAGGCCCTCGCCGAGGCGGGCCCAGACGGCGGCGCACAGCTCGCGCAGCGGGCCGGGCTGGAGCCGCTGGGAGAGGAGGCGGACGGCCTCGCCGGCGGACAGGCCGCCGCGCACCAGGTCGTCGAGCGCCTCGAGGAAGGGCAGCTGGAGCGCGGGGCCGAGGCGGCGGTCGGCGGCCTTGCCGGCGGCGGGCGCGCCCTCCTCGCGGAGGGACGTCGGGCGGAGGCCGCGGGCGGCCAGGGCGCGGAGGGCCTCCGACCGGCCGGCGGCCTCGAGCACGCCGGCCTCGGGCGCGCCCCCGGGGCCGACGGCGGTGTAGGCGTACGCGGGCATGGTCAGTCGGCCGCCGCGACGTTGCGCACGAGCTCGTCGAGCGTGGTGAGCCCGGCGAGGACCTTGTCCAGGCCCGTGCGGGCGAGCGGGCGCATGCCGGCGGCGAGCGCCAGCTCGGTCAGCTCGCGCGCGCTGGCGCGGGCGACGATGCGGTCGTGCGCCGGCTTCGGGAAGTAGAGCTCGAAGATGCCGACGCGGCCCGAGTAGCCCGTGCCGCGGCACCGGCGGCAGCCGACCGCGCGCGGGAGCTCCGCCGCGCCGTCGAGCGCGGTCTCGGGGAGGCCGAGGGCGCGGAGGGCGGGCGCGGCCTGGGCGCGGTCGACGGGGGCGCGCGCGGCGCACTCGGGGCAGACGCGGCGGAGCAGGCGCTGGGCGATGACCAGCTCGACGGCCGAGGCGACGAGGAAGGGCTCCACGCCCATGTCGACGAGGCGTGTCACGGCGCCGGGGGCGTCGTTGGTGTGGAGGGTGGAGAAGACGAGGTGGCCGGTGAGCGAGGCGCGGATGGCGATCTCGGCCGTCTCGAGGTCGCGGATCTCGCCGACCATGATGACGTCGGGGTCCTGGCGGAGCGTGCTGCGCAGGGCGCCGGCGAAGGTCAGGCCGATCTCCGGCTTGATCTGCACCTGGTTGGCGCCGGGCACCTCGTACTCGACGGGGTCCTCGATGGTCACGAGCCGCAGCTCGGGCGAGTTGATCTCGCGGAGGAAGGCGTTGAGCGTGGTGGACTTGCCCGAGCCGGTCGGACCGGTGACGAGGATGATGCCGTGCGGGTAGGCGAGGACGCGGCGGACGGCGGCCTGCTCGTCGGGCGACATCCCGACGCGCGACATGTCGTAGGCCTCCTTGCGCTGGTTGAGGAGGCGGAGCGAGACGGACTCCGCGTGGAGCGTCGGCATGGTCGAGACGCGGATGTCGATCACGTTGCGCCCGTCGCGGAAGGGGATGCGGCCGTCCTGCGGCAGGCGGCGCTCGGAGATGTTGAGCCGCGCCATGATCTTCAGGCGCGAGAGGATGGCGTCCTGGTAGCGGACGAGGTTCTCCGGCAGCGGCACCGGCACGAGGATGCCGTCGATGCGGAAGCGGATGGCGAGGCGCCCCTCCTGGGGCTCGAAATGGACGTCGGTCGCGCGCTCGGCCACGGCCTGGGTCAGGACGTCGGTCACGAAGCGCACCACGGCCGCGTCGGCGTCGGCCTCGGTGTCGGCGGCGGGCGCGGCGGCGACGGGCACGCCGTCGGCCTCGTCCTCCCCGAGGCTGCCGGAGCCCACGCCGTAGCTCTCGCGGACGAGCTGGCCGACGCGGTCGGCGGGGGCGAGGAACCAGCGCGGGCGGCGGGCGGAGAAGGTGGCGGCCCAGGCGCGGTCCTCGGCCGAGGGCGGCCAGGGCGCGGCGAGGTCGAGCCGGCCGGCCTCGGCGCCGGGCAGGAGGACGGGGACGGCCTGGGCGCGGACGGCGAGGCGCGCGGGCAGGGCGCGCACGCCCTCGGCGTCGACCGCGGGCTCGGGCAGGACCTCGAGGCCGGAGGCGTCGGCGAGGAAGGCGAGCGCCGCGTCCTCGTCCCCGCCGAGCGCGTTGGCGAGGGAGCGGAGGCGGGCCTCGGGCGGCATGCCGGCGAGCGCGCCCGCGGCGGCGTCGCCGAGGCGGGCCTCGAGCGCCTCGCGGAGGCGGGCCTGGGCGGCGGCGGTCATCGGCTCACTTGGCGGGCTCGGCCGCGGGGGCGGCGGGCGCGGGCGCGCCCGGTACGGCGTCGAGGATCTGGCGGACGGGCTCCTTCTGGACGGTGGCGTCGACGCGGCGGAGCGCCTCGAGGTTGTCGGCCGCGGTTCCGGTCAGGACGTAGGGCCGCAGGAAGATGAGGAGCTCGGTCTTGGTCGTCTCCTCGCTGGAGGAGCCGAGCAGGTCGCCGATCAGCGGGATGCCCGCGAGTCGGCCGGCCGTCTCGGTCAGCTGGGAGCGCTGCAGGCCGCCGAGCACGATGATCTCGCCGGAGCGCGCGGAGACGAAGGACTGGGTCTCGCGGCGGCCGATGCGGGGCTGCTCGTTGCCGTCGAGGATGACGGTACCGAGGATGTCCTCGACCTTCTGCGTGACCTGGAGCTGCACCGAGCCGTCCTGCCCGATGAGCGGCAGGACGCGCAGCTCGATGCCGATGTCGCGCTGGGAGACGGTCGAGGAGGTGGCGAGCGTGGCGCCGGTCGGCGTCGCGGTCGTGCCGGTGACGACGGGGCGGGACTCGCCGACGAAGATGGTGGCCTCCTTGTTGTGGGTCGTCGTGACGGACGGGTTGGAGAGGATGTTGGTGTCGCTCTTGCGCGGCGTGGAGGTGAGGCCGATGGTGGCCGAGAGGTCGTTGGTGCCGCCGGCGATCGCGCCGTTGGTCACGGCGAAGCCCGGGCCGGCGCCGCTGAAGCCGGTGAGCTTGCTGCCGGTCACGGTGAGGCCGAGCTGCTGGATGCCGCTCGAGGCGTTGTCCACGAGCGTCACCTCGGCGATGACGACCTCGATGCGCACCTGCGAGAGGAGGACGTCGACCTGCTCGACCAGGGCGCGCAGGAGGCGGAGGTCGTCGGCCGTGCCCGAGACGACGAGGGCGTTGCTGCGGGTGTCGGCGACGACGGTCACGCCCTGGCTGAACTCCTCGGCGCCGCCCTGCGCGGCCGTCGCGGTGGCGGCGGGGGTCGCGGCGGCGGGAGCGCCCTGGGCGGCCGTCGCGGTCGTCGCGGTCGTCGCGGCGGCGCCGCGGCC
>CAIPVK010000010.1 GCA_903868455.1 uncultured Opitutia bacterium | reverse complement strand
GCGGTCGCCGCCGACCTGGTCTTCCTCATCTCGCAGGGCTACGTGGCCAAGCTGCCCAACGGCGCGCTCCACGCCCAGCCCGTCATCCGCAACGCCGCCGAGGCCAAGGCCGCGGAGGCCGAGGAGTCGGCGGGCGAGGCGTCCGGGGCCGACGAGGCCGGCGGGACGCCCGCGGCCTGAGGCCGCGGGTCGGCGCGCTCAGCGCCAGTGCTCGGCGATCCAGGGCGTGGGCAGCACGCGGCGGTACCACTTGCCGCTGCGCCCGACCAGCGCGTCGGGCGGGTTGGGCAGGCCGTGGAAGACGATCACGCGGGCGTCCTCGGGGATTACCGGGGCGCGGAAGAGGGAGAACGGGAACCAGCGCACGCAATGGCGCTTGAAGCTGCGGCACCAGGTCTCGGGCCAGAAGGCGACCTTGCCCTGGCGCGAGAGGTGGTCGACGAGGAACTCCTGCTCGTTGCGGTGGCGGGCGCGCACGGCGTCGAGGTTGGCGCGGAAGTGGTCGAGCACGTCGGCGTGGGCGCCGGCCGTCCAGCGGTAGACGGAGGAGTTCCCCTGGACGCGCAGCTTCTTGCGCTCGCGCATGATGAGGAACTCGCCCGGGTGGCGGAAGAAGTCGTCGAGCGGGCCGACGATGACGATGTCGATGTCGAGGAAGAGCACCGGCCCGCTCAGCCGGGGGCCGCCGGGCGCGGTGAGCTCGGGCGAGAAGGAGACGAGCTTGGTCCAGCCGCGCTCGGGGCTGCCGGGAGGCAGGCGGAGGCTGGGGATGGGGAAGGCCTCGATGCCGGGGTCGAGGCCCTCGCGGCTGTCGGTCAGGCAGACGAAGCGGAAGGGGCCGGACATGTGGCGCCGGACCATGGAGTGGAGCCGGTTGACGTACTCGGGGCCGTACTTGGTGCCCCACTTCATGCACAGGAAGGTCGCCATCGCGCCGCCAGCCAAGGGAGGCCGGCGGCGGGAGGCAAACGGATACGGCGGGCTCAGCGCCCTCCGGGGCCGCCCGGCGCGAGCTCCGAGCCCTTCCAAAAGGCGGTGCGTCCGACGTGCTCGGCCCGCACGCGAGCAACCGCGTCGGGGCGGACGGGCGGGAGACGGTTGCCGAAGGAGCGGCGCACATAGGTCAGGACGCCCGCGACCTCGCGGTCGTCGAGGAGGGCGCCGAAGCCGGGCATGGGCGGGGAGCCGGCCGCCGCGCCGTAAGCCTCGCCTCGGACCCTCATGGCGCCCTGGAGTCCGTGCAGGACGATCTTGGCGAGCCGGGTGTCCTCCTCGAGCCAGGCGCGGGCGTTGAGCGGAGGATAGACACCCGCCATGCCGCGGCCGTCCTTCTGGTGACAGGTCGCGCAATGGCCGTCGCGATGGAAGACCTCGCGGCCGAGGACGAACAGCTCGCGATCCTCGCCCCGCAGGTCGGACGGGATGTCCGGGAACGGCATGGGCGCGCGCGCGACGGCGGCGGGCGTCGCCGCGAGCGCGGCCTCCGCCGCGGGGAAACGTCGGAGCTGCCGGACCGTCTCCCGGACGACGTAGGCCAGGTGGCGCTCGGTCTCGCCGAGCATCGGCGCCACCAGCCGCGCGGCCCGGGCCGCCTCGGCGTCGCGGAAGAAGCTGGCGACGCGCGCGACCTCGAGGCGCACCCTCGGGTGCGGGTCGGCGGCGAGCGGGGCGAGCAGCGCGAGGGGGTCGTCCAGGCGGTCGCGCCAATAGCCGAGCACGCGGACGGCCTGGGCGCGGGCGCGGGGCTCGGGCGAGGCGAGCGTCTCCCGAAGCAGGGCGACATCGGGGGCGACGAGCGCCTGGCGCAGCCAGAGGATCTCCAGGCGCAGGTGCTCGAAACCGGGATCGGCCCGGTCGCGCGCGGCCAGGAAGCGGGCGGCGGCGGCGAGGACCTGCGCGCGGTCGCGACCCTCGAGCTCGACGCGTGCGCGCTCGCGGACGCCGTCCTCGGGCTCCGCGAGCAGGCCGAGGAGCTCCTCGACGGGCCGGCCGGCGACGGGCTTCGGGACGAGCAGGGGCCGCGAGGGGTAGGTCACGCGGAAGATGCGGCCGTGCGTGGCGTCGCGATTGGGGTCGCGCACATGGTGCTGCAGGTGGCCGATGAGCTGCTGGCACCAATCCAGCACGTAGAGGGAACCGTCGGGCGCGACGGCGGCGGCGACCGGGCGGAAGTGGGGCGCGCGCGCGACATCCGTCCACAGCAGGTCCTGGGGCAGCGCCTCGCCGACCAACCCGGCGCCGTCCTCGCGCAGGCGCACCCGGTGGATGCCCTGGAAGCCGATGACGTTGAGGTTGAGGAAGAGACCCTGCCAGTCGTCCGGGAAATGGCGGCTGCTGAGGAGGGCGGTGCCGGGGGAGGGACGGTAGGGGCGGTCCCAGAGCTGGGCAAACTCGGGGTGCTTGCCCACGTCGAGGTGACCCGAGATCGCGGGCCCGAAATAGGTGTGGTTCCCGGTGGCATCGGTGACGAGGTCCTCGCCCCAGCGGTCGAAGACGCGGCCGTGCGGGTTGGCGAAGGGGTAGGCCGCGTGGCGCTGGACCCGGCCGGTGGCCGGCTCGTAGCGATAGGTGGCGCCGTCGGCGTTGCGCACCGGGCCCCAGGGCGTCTCGAAGGCCGCGCGGTGGAAGACGCCGTCGCTGAGATAGATGGCGCCGCCGGGCTCGCGCGCGAGGGAGTTGGCGGCGTGGTGGGTGTCGGCCGCGTCGATGCCGTGGAGGACCGGCTCGACCGAGTCGGCCCGGCCGTCGCCGTCCGTGTCGCGCGCGAGCAGGAGGTCGGGCGCCTGGACGACGAGGACGCCGTCGCGGTGGAACTGGAAGCCGGACGGCGCGTCCAGGCCGTCCAGGAAGACGGTCGAGCGGACGACCTTCCCGGTCGCCGGGTCGAGGTCGAGCACGAGGAGCTTGTCGCCCGAGGGCGCGTCGGGACGCCGGCTGGGGTAGTTGGGCCAGACCGCGACCCAGAGGCGGCCGCGCGCGTCGAAGGCCATCTGCACGGGGTTGGCGAGGTCGGGGAACCCGGCCTCGTCGGCCGCGAGCTCCACCTTGCAGCCGTCCGCCGTCCGCAGGTGCGCGAGCGTCTCGGGACCGGAGAGCGGGGCGCGGGGCGGCAGGTTGGAGGGGACGGGGTCGACGGGAGGCAGGCCCGATCGGTCGACCTTGGGAGCGCCGCCGGCGGCGGCCGCCCAGACCGCGGCGTCGAGGCGCGCGGTCAGGACGTCGCGCTGCGCCATCTCCTGGTTCATGGTGAAGGCGTTGGTCACCGAGCGCGAGGGGTCGCGATGGTCGGCGTAGGGGATGCGCGAACGCTGCCCGTAGATGTTGAACTGGTCGGGGGCGCGATACCGCGCCCGCCACTCCCTTCCCTTCTCGCGGACGAGCGGCCGAAGCGCCGCGGGGACCTGGGCAGGCGCCGGCTTGCCGAGCAGGGCCTCGAGCACGCGCGGCGCGAGCGCCGCCTGGCCCGCCTCGCCGAGATGGATGCCGTGGACGGTGAGCGGGGATGCCGCGCGGCGATGGAGACCGTCGGTGATCGCGAAGACGTCGGCGAACGGCAGGCCTCGGGCCGCGGCCACCTCGCGCACGACGGCGGCGTAGGCGGCGAGGTCGGCGTTGCGCGCCGCGACATGACCCGCGGGGAAGGAGGGGAGATCCCCCATCGCGGGCGGGGAGAGCAGCGCGAGCCGGGGACGTCCGCGCCCGCGGTCGGCGGCGAGCTGCTCCCCGACCCAGGCGTCGAGCCGCTTGCGAAAGGCGCCGAGCCCGGCGGGGCCGGCGAAGGACTCGTTGAAACCCCACTGGGCGAGGATGACCGTGGCGTGGAAGGGCGCGCCCACGCGGTACTCGCCCTCGGCCGAGCCCCACTTGGCGCGGCGCACGCCCGGGGTCATGTCCAGGAAGAACTCGAGCGGCGGGGTGCCGTCCGACCGCGGCATCAGCCCGACCTCGTCGCCCGCGAAGCCGAGGTTGCGGACCACGAGACGGTGGCCGGGGTGGGCGGCGTGGAGCAGGGTCTCGAGATGACCGTGGTGCTGGAGCCGCTCGACAGGCCCGGCACCGACCAGGGCGACATGGTCGTCCGGGCGCAGCTCCAGCCGAGGGGCGGCGGAGACGGGAACGGCCAGGGCCCCGAGCAGCAGGAGAAGGCGCATGGATCAGCGCGCGCCCTCGCCGAGCTCGGCCGCGGTCTTGCCCTTGCGGAAGCCGTCGAAGGCGAAGGGCGAGGGACGATAGGGAGCGAGCGGCTCGACGTCGGCCGAGGCGGGCACCTCGCGACCGAGCCCCCAGAGGACGCCGTTCACGACGAGGCGGCGCAGGTCGGGATCGGCCAGGTCGGTCGCGGCGCCGAGGGTCGCGCAGAGGACGCGGTTCGGCTTGCCGCCCGCGTTCGGGAGTTCACGCACCCAGGCGACCGGCATGGCCGGGTCGTTGACGGGCTGGACGCCCTTGTCGCCGCGGGCGCGCGGCTTGACGGCGGCGGACAGCGGGCCCTCGGGGTCCATGCCCTTCAGGACGAACCCGCGCAGCAGGACGCGGGCGTCGTCGGGCGGATAGGCCTCGTAGACGTCGCTGTCGCCGAAGATCTCCCCGACGCCGCGCAGGACGGGGTGGCCGGCTGCGGCCGGCTCGACCTTGGCGAGGGTGCCCTCGACGCCGTGGTGTCCCCAATGGGTGAGCCAGGTCTCGCCCAGCACCTTGCGGCCGAACCCGCCGTCATTGTTCCAGTTGTACCAAGCTTGGGGGCTGTCGGCGGGGATGCCCGCGAAGGCGTGGGTCGAGGTGCGCAGGGCGACGATCGGGACGCCGCGACGGAGGGCGGCGTCGAAGCGCGCGAGCGCGTCCGGATTCCAACGGCGGAACCGCAGGGCGATCACCAAGGCGTCGGCCGAGTCGAGGACCTCGGGGCGGGCGAGCGAGTCGACGCGCTTGGGATTCACCGAGCCGTCGGGGTCGTGGGAGAGGAGGACGGTCGCGCGCAGGCCGTGCCGGGCCGCGAGGATGCGGGCGAGCATGGGCAGGGACTCCTCGGAGCGGTATTCCTCGTCGCCGCCGAGCAGGACGACATGCGGGGCGGCGGCGTCGCCGTAGCTCACCCAACCGGGACCGGAGGCCGCGGGGGCGGCGGCGAGGCCGGACGCGAGGGCCAGGAACGCGAGGAGGAGTCGGGGCATGGGG
>CAIPVK010000009.1 GCA_903868455.1 uncultured Opitutia bacterium | reverse complement strand
GGCGGACGGAAGCGGGCGCTCGCGCCCGACGAGTCCCTGGTCGGCGTCCGCGTCTTCCGCGGCGACCGGCGCGAGGCGAGCGAGGCGACGCTGTCGCAGGGCGGCAGGACCCTCGCCACCGTGCGCACGGCCGGCCCCGAGCAGGACATGGCGGACGTCCCCTGGACCCGCGTGCGCCTCGCCGACGGCCCCGTGACGGTGACGTCCGGGGGCAAGTCGGAGACGGTCACCCCCGCGGGCGGCGGCGAGACCGTCGTGGACCTCCGCCTGGCGCCTTGACGCTGGACAAGCCGGCTCCCGCCGACAGCCTCACGCCATGCCCCTGACCTTCGAAGGCACGCTCCGCGAGGAGGCCTCGGACCTCCTCGGACACGCGGCCGACCTCGGCTCGGCCGAGTTCTGGGTCGCCCTCGCCCTCCTCGTCGTCCTCCTGCCCTACCTCGGCCGCCTCGCGGCCAAGCATTTCTTCGGCAAGGACGGCACGATGGTCGGCATCGGCGCCGTCGCCCTCGCCTCCGTCGCCCTCACCTTCGCCGGCTACTGCATGGCGCTGACCTCGCTCTCGGCCTTCGTCCCGGCCAATTTCGAGACCTTGGTCGTCTCCCTGGCCACCTGCACGGTGGTGCTCCTCGTGGCGAGCGCGGCGTCCCAGATCCTCTCGATGGGCTTCGGGCCCTCGCTCGGACTGCAGGTCATCTTCTGGAACATCGTCTTCGTGGCCCGCGTCGGCAACCGCTTCCTGACGGATCTCTGGACGCGCTGAGGCGGGGCGCCGGGGCGCAAGGAGGCGGAGGATTCGGAGGAGGCGGAGGATTGGAAGGATTCCGACGATCACGAGGATAACGAGGAGACGTGACCGTTACGACGAGTGATGGTCGGAGGTCCCTGACGCGCGAGGATTATCCCCGGGAATTCTGGGCATATCCCCATCCTGCATCCCCTCGTCATCCTCGTCCTCCTCCAACTCGTCGTCATCCGACACGCACCCATCCTCCGCCTCCTCCGCCTCGTCCGAATCCTCGTCGTCCTCGTTCTCCTCCGCCTCCTCGTGTTCCTCGTCATCCGCCATCTCCTCGTCATCCGCCTCCGCGCGCGGCGCGGCGCGCCGCGCGCTCACCCCGTCGTCTGCAGGCCGGCGGCGATGGCGTTGACCGAGAGCAGGAGCTGGGGCACGAGCGCGTCGGCCTCCCTCTTCTCGCCCGCGTCGACCTGGCGGCGCCAGTCGCGGATGAGCGCCACCTGCTGCTCGTGCAGGAGGTCGATGGCCTCCTCGCGGAGCGAGATCACCTTCCGCAGGCGGGGGCGCCCCTTGGTCAGCGAGCCGTCGGAGATGCCGTCCAGCTCGCGGCGGGCGAGCGCATGCTCGCGGAGGATGAGGCCGAGGAACCGGTCGCGGAGGCCGCGGTCGGCGACCATCCCGCCGTAGAGCTTCATCATCCGGCGGTTGGCGGCGAGCACGCTGGTCGACGCGTTCTTGAGCGTGTAGCGGAGCGGCGCCCAGGCGTCGGCGCGCTCGCGCAGGATGGCGTAGCCCTTGGGGTCCTCCTCGCGGAGACGGGCGAGGCCCGCGCCGACGCCGTACCAGCCGGAGAGGTAGAAGCGCGACTGGCTCCAGGCGAAGACCCAGGGGATGGCGCGCAGGTCCTCCAACGAGGCGACGCCGGTGCGGCGGGACGGGCGCGACCCGATGCGGCTCGCCTCGATGACGTCGATCGGGGTGGCTTGGCGGAAGAAGTCGATGAAGCCCGGGGTGCGGAGGAGCTCCTGGTAGGCCTCGCGCGAGAAGGTCGCGAGCTTGTCCATCACCTTGGCGGCGGGGTCCTCGCGGCGCTCCTCCGCCTCGTGCAGGAGGGTGTTCTGGGCCACGCCCGCCGCGAGCAGCTCGAGGTTGTTCACCGCGGTGATCTGGTTGGCGTACTTCTGGCTGATGGTCTCGCCCTGCTCCGTCATGCGGAGCTGGCCGCCGATGCTGCCGTGGGGGAGGGCGTCGACGAAGCGGTGGGTCGGGCCGGCGCCGCGCGAGATGGTGCCGCCGCGGCCGTGGAAGAAGACGATGCGGACGCCGTGCCGCTCGCCGACCTCGGCCAGGCGCTGCTGGGCGCGGTAGAGGTTCCAGAGGGAGGCGAGGATGCCGCCGTCCTTGTTGGAGTCCGAGTAGCCGATCATCACCTGCTGGGTGAGCTCGCGCTCCCCGGTGGCGGCCTTGCGCGCCTCGAGGGAGCGCCGGGTCATCGGGTGGGCGAGGAAGGCGTCCATGATGGACACGCTGCGCTCGAGGTCCTCGATGGTCTCGAAGAGCGGGACCACGGGCATGAGGCAGTGGGGGCTGTCGACACCGCCGGCGGTCAGCCCGGCCTCGCGGGCGAGCAGGTAGACGGCGAGGAGGTCGGCGACCGAGCGGGTCATCGACACGATGAGCGAGCCGAGGCCGGCGTGGCCGTGGCGCGAGATGCGGGCGGCCAGCACGCGGTGGCTGGCGAGGACGGCGTCGGCCTCGGCGCCCACGCTGGCGCGCTCGCGGATGAAGGGGCGCGGCGAGCGGAGCTCGGCCTCGAGGAAGCCGAGCCGGCGCTC
The DNA here is from genome assembly GCA_903868455.1 of uncultured Opitutia bacterium. GTDB lineage: Bacteria > Verrucomicrobiota > Verrucomicrobiia > Opitutales > UBA953 > UBA8828. The sequence goes on along the minus strand of CAIPVK010000009.1, from coordinate 1,841 downwards.
CTCGTCCCAGCGGAGGTAGTCCGAGCCGGGCAACCCCGCCGCCTCCATCAGCTGGGAGACGGCCCGGTCGTGGAAGGCGCTGTTCTGGCGGATATCCAGGGTGGCGAGGTGGAAGCCGAAGACGCGCACACCCCGGATGAGGGGGTCGAGGTCGAAGCGGACGATGCGGGCGGCGCCGACCTCGAGCAGGGTCTCGCGCAGGAACAGCAGGTCGGCCATCAGGCCCTCGGCCGTGGCGTGCTGGTGGGGGCGGACGGGCCGGTCGGGCTCGGGCAGGCGCAGGCGCACCAGGTTGACGTATTGGCGCCAGCTCTCCTTGGGATTGCGGGAGAGCGCGCGCTCGCCCTCGTCCCCGAGCGCGGCCGCGTGCTTCTCGATCTGGCGGACGAAGACCTCGGGCGGATCCTGGAGGTGGTCGCCCAGCGAGAGGCGCTGGCCGAGGGCCTCGAGGCGCTCGGACCAGAGCTCGAGGGCCTTGCGGCGGAAGAGGGCGAGCGCGCCCTCGGTGACCTCGGCGGTGACCAGCGGGTGACCGTCGCGGTCCCCGCCGACCCAAGTGCCGAGGGTGACCAAGGGAAGGTCGTCGGGATGCGCGAGGCGGTCGGGGGAGAAGCCGGCCTCCTCCCAGGACTGCCGGAGGCGCAGGTCCATGCGCTCGACCGCCTCGGGGAAGATGTTGGTCAGGAAGTAGACGACGTTCCGCAGCTCGGAGGCGACGTCGGGCTTCTGCTGGTAGATCTCGCCCGTGCGCCAGAGGCGCTCGAGGGCGGCCTTGATCTCGTCGCGGATGGCGAGCTGCTCGGCGCGCGTCCACATGCTGTTCTCGCGCTTGACCAGGAGCTTGTAGAGCTGGCGGTGGATCTCGAGGACCGTCGCGCGCTTGGCCTCGGTGGGATGCGCGGTCAGGACGGGCTCGACGTGGATGTCGCGCAGGCGCTTGGCCACCTGGCGGTCGGTCATGCCGACCTCCTTCAGGCGAGCGAAGGCCCGGCCGAAGGTGCCGGGGTCCGAGGCGAGGCCGCGGGCGTCCTCGCGCAGGCGCTTGGACTGGGCCGAGGCGTTCTCCTCGACCATGTTCAGCAGCTGGAAGGCGATGGAGTACGCCTGGACGCCGCGGTAGGAGAAGATCTGGATGCCGCGCAGGCGGCGCTTGCCCATCCAGGGCAGCGTGCCGGCCAGGTCCTTGTGCCCGAGCTCCTCGAGGACCTCGCGGAAGCACGACATCATGAAGTCAAGGTCCTGGTCGACCTTGCGCAAGCCGCGTTGGAGCTCCTTCGTGATCGGCATGAGGACTCCGTCCTAGCGTCGGACGCGCCCGAGGGGCAACCGCATTCCGCCGCTTGCCTCCCCCGCCGCGAGCCCTTCGCTGGCTCCATGCCGGACGCCCTCGCCGTTCCCGACCTCTGGCAGCTGGAGACCCTCCGCCGGCTCCGCGCGGGCGAGGACGTCGTCCTCCAGGCCCCCACCGGGGCGGGCAAGACCCTCGTCTTCGAGCGCCTCGTCGAGGCCGGGGTCCGCGGCCAGGCGGTCTTCGCCGTCCCCACCCGCGCCCTCGCCAACGACAAGCGGGCGGAATGGGCCGGACGCGGGTGGGACGTCGGCATCGCGACCGGGGACGTGGCCGAGAACACCGGGGCGCGGGTGCTCGTCGCCACCCTCGAGACGCAGCGCGCCCGCTTCCTCGAGGGGGACGCCCCCGCCCTGCTCGCGGTCGACGAGTACCAGATGCTGGCCGACGAGGAACGGGGGCCGGCCTACGAGACCGTCCTCGCCCTGGCCCCTCCCTCGACCCAGCTCCTGCTCCTGAGCGGCAGCGTCGGGAACCCCGAGTCGGTTGCCGG
>CAIPVK010000008.1 GCA_903868455.1 uncultured Opitutia bacterium | reverse complement strand
TGTGCTTTCCGTGGGCGACGAGGGCCTCCGCGTCGACAGCTTCCCCGCCCTGCCCCGCCCCCTCGCCTACGCGGCGGGCGCGCTCGTCGGGAGCAAGGTGATCGTGGCCGGCGGCACGGAGCGCCCGGACGCCACCTCGGCCTCGTCGGCCGCCTTCTGCATCGACCTCGCCAACCTCAACGCCGGCTGGAAGGAACTCCCCCTCTGGGCGGGATCCGGCCGCATGCTGGCCCAGGCGGCCGGGACCAAGGACACCTTCTTCCTTTTCGGGGGTGTCGCGCTCAAGCCGGGGGCCAACGGCGCGGCCGAACGCGAATACCTCCGCGACTGCCATGCCTTCCGGCTCGGCCAGGAGTGGCGTCGGGTGGCGGACCTGCCGCGGCCCGTGGCGGGCGCCGCGACGCCCTGCCCCGTCGTGGGCCCCATCGTCGCCCTGATCAGCGGGGACGACGGCTCCAAGGCCGGCAAGTTCAAGCCGGCCGAGCACCCGGGCTTCGACAAGGGCATCCTCACCTACGACCTGGCGGCGGACAGCTGGGCGGCATCGGGCGAGGCGCCGGTGGCGCGCGTGACGCTCCCTTGCGCCAAGTGGAACGGCGGCTTCGTGCTGGTCAACGGCGAGGTCGGACCCGGGCGGCGCTCAGCCGAGTGCTGGATGGCGTCCGCGTGAATTGACCAGCGGTTGGGGGTTGTCGGACAACCGCCCACGGGGTTGTGTGGGCGGATACCCCCGACATGAGCGTCCTACCCCCGACCCAACCCGCCTCGACGCCCCGGCTGGCGTGGATGATCGTCCTGCTGCTGCTGCCGGTCGCCCTGCTCAACTACCTCGACCGGCAGCTCGTGGCGACGATGCAGAAGTCCATCATGGGCTCCGTCGAGGGCATCGACTCCCAGGCGCAGTGGGGGCATGTCCTTGCCTGGTTCAAATGGACCTACGCCATCATGAGCCCTATCGCGGGCTATGTGGCCGACCGCTTCGGGCGCACCCGGGTCATCTGCATCAGCCTCTTCGTCTGGTCCGCCGACACCTGGGCCACGGGCCACGTGACGACCTATGACCAGCTCGTGGCGACGCGCGCCATCATGGGCCTGAGCGAGGCCTTCTACATACCGGCGGCGCTCGCCCTGATCGCCGACCATCATTCCAGCGCCACGCGCTCGCGCGCGGTCGGCCTGCACCAGATCGGCATCTACATCGGCGTGATGCTGGGCAGCATGGGCGGCTACGTCGCCGACAACCCGGACCTCGGCTGGCGGCTGGCCTTCACGGTGCTGGGCATCGCCGGCATGGTGTACGCCATCCCGCTGTGGACCTTCCTGCGCGACACGCCGCGCGACCCGGAGGCACCCGTCCCCAGGCCGATGGGCGCCGCGGGCGAGCTGCTCGGGAACCGCAACTTCCGGCTCCTGCTGCTCTACTTCACGCTCCCGGCGCTGGCCGGCTGGGTGGTGCGCGACTGGATGCCCAGCGTGCTGCAGAAGGACCTCGGCCTGACCCAGGGCCTGGCCGGCGTGAGCGCCGTCATCTGGTGGCAGGGCGCCGCCATCTTCAGCGCCTTCGGCGGCGGCTGGCTGGCCGACCGCTGGATGCGCAAGTCCCCTCGAGGCCGCCAGCAGGTGAGCGCGCTCGGGATGGCCATCATCATGCCGGCCCTGCTCGGCGTGGGCATCGTCATCGGCCTGGGCTCGCTGCCCCTCGCCATCGCCTTCCTCGTGCTCTTCGGCATCGGCTGGGGATTGTTCGACAGCAACAACATGCCCATCCTCTCCCAGATCGCGCGGCCGGAGCAGCGCGCGACCGGCTACGGGCTGATGAACCTGGCCAGCATCACATGCGGGGGCTTCGCCGACATCGGGTTCGGCTGGCTGCGCGACCATGAGGTCCCGCTCAACCTGATCTTCGGCTGCTTCGCCGGCATCGCCTGCCTTTCCGCTTGGCTCGTCCTTCGAATTGACACAGAAAGCGCGGATAAATCCCGGTAATCCCCCTTCCATGTCCTCCTTCGCGATCCACGGCATCTGCGCCGCCACCCACACGCCTTTCGCGGCGGACGGCTCGCTCAACCTCGCGGCGGTCGAGAAGCAGCGCGACCACCTCCTGGCGCGCGGCGTCACCCAGGTCTTCATCGGCGGCAGCACGGGCGAGAGCCACTCGGTCTCGCTGACCGAGCGCCGGGCCCTGGCGGAGCGCTGGGCCCAGGTGGCCAAGGGCACCCCGCTCCAGGTCATCGTCCACGTCGGCTCCAACAACCTGCGCGACGCCGCCGAGCTCGCCGCCCACGCCCAGCAGCAGGGCGCGGCGGCCTTCTCGATGCTGGCCCCGTCGTACTTCAAGCCCCGCTCGCTCGGCGACCTCGTCGCCTGCTGCGCCCAGGTGGCCTCGGCCGCGCCCGCCCTGCCCTTCTACTATTACGACATCCCCGTGCTGACCGGCGTGAACTTCTCCATGGAGGAGTTCCTCAACACCGCGCCCGCCTCGATTCCCAACCTGGTCGGCATCAAGTTCACCAACCCCGACCTCATGGCCTACCAGCTCGCCCTCCGCGCCGGCGGCGGCAGGTATGACCTGCCCTGGGGCTGCGACGAGTTCTACCTCGCCGCGCTGGCGATGGGCGCCAAGGGCGCCGTGGGCAGCACCTTCAACTTCGCGCCGGGCGTCTACCAGCGCATGGCCAAGGCCTTCGCCGCCGGCGACATCGCCACGGCCCGCGCCGAGCAATTCCGCTCCGTCCAGCTCGTCCAGGTCGTCGCCCGCCGCGGCTACATGGGCTGCGCCAAGGCCCTGATGGGCCACCTCGGGGTGCCCGTCGGTCCCGCCCGCCTGCCCAACGCCAACCCCGATGCCGCCGCCGTGAAGGCGATGCTCGGCGAGCTCGAGGCCATCGGCTTCTTCGGCTGGAAGGACTGACCGCCATGCTCCTGCGCGCCGCCCTTCTCCTGATCGCCGCCGTCGCCGGCGCCCAGGAGTCCCAGGAACTGGCCAGGATCAAGGCGCGGATGGCCGAGAAGCGGCCCATGACCTGGGTCTTCACCGGCGACAGCATCACCCACGGCGCGCTGCACACCAAGGGCTGGCGATCCTTCGCGGAGATCTTTGCCGAGAAGGTGCGCCACGAGATGGGGCGGAAGCGCGACCTCGTCATCAACACCGGCATCAGCGGCGACACGACGGGCGGGTTCATGCCCGACCTCGAGTGGCGCCTGACGCGCTTCAAGCCGGACGTGGCCTTCGTCATGTTCGGGATGAACGACTGCGTGAAGGGCCCGGACCTCGCCGGCTACGAGTCCAACCTCAGGGCCATCATCGCCGCCGTGCGCCGCGACGGCGGCATCCCGGTCCTGATGCGGGTCAACCCTGCGGTGCCCGGCTCGCCCAGGGAGAAGGTCGTGGCCAGGCTGCCGGACTACATGGCGGCGGCCGAGAAGGTCGCCAAGGACGAGAAGGTGCTGGTCGTCGACCATTTCGGGGATTGGCGCAGGAAGCCCGCGGATATCCGCCGGATGATGAATGACGACATCCACCCCAATGCCCTGGGGCACCAGGAGATGGCCCTCCGCATCTTCGCGACCCTCGGGCTCCCCCCGGGGGGCTTCACTGGCAAACTTTCCGCCCCAGGGCAGGGACGTTGAACCTTGGCGGTCGGAGGGTGTCTGATAGGTCCACCTGACCCGCCATGACGCCCCGCCTGCTCCCCTTCCTGGCTCTGACCCTCGCCGCCTGCGTCGGCGCGCAGCCCTCGGAGCCCGTCACCGTCTTCAAGGCCAAGGAGACGAGCGCGCACCCGAGCATCCGCATCCCCGCCCTCCTGCACACAGCCAAGGGCACCCTCATCGCCGTCGCCGAGGGTCGCGACGCCGCCACGGACCAGGCGTCGAACGACCTCATCGTCCGCCTCTCCACCAACGGCGGCAAGACCTGGACCAAGTCGGCCATCGCGCTTGAGCTCGGCAAGGACTGCATCAACAACCCCTGCCTTGTCCAGGAGGCCAAGTCGGGCAAGGTCTTCCTCTTCTACCAGGTCTTCCCCGCCGGCATGAAGGAGTTCGGCGGCCTGACCCCCGGCCCCACCGGGCCGACCAAGATCGCCTACATCACCTCGTCCGATGAGGGGCGCAGCTGGTCCAAGCCCGTCGACGTCACCGCCGCCCTCAAGCCTGAGATCGCCACGACCACCGCCTCCGGCCCCGGCATCGGCATCCAGCTGACCAAGGGAGCGAAGGCCGGCCGCCTCATCATTCCCTTCAACTCGCAGGGCCCCAAGGGCAGCTTCGTCAACTGGGTCGCCTACTCGGATGACGCGGGCAAGACGTGGAAGCGCGGGGCGGACGTCCCCCAGCCGGGCATGCAGCTCAACGAGGTGCAGGTCTCGGAGACCTCGGACGGCGGCGTCTATCTCAATTCCCGCCAGTGGCGCGGATCCGGCGGTCGCAAGGCCTCCTGGTCGACGGACGGCGGCGAGACCTGGAGCCCGGCCATCCAGGACAAGTCGCTGCCCGAGCCCGTCTGCCAAGGGTCGCTGATCTCCTTCAAGGATGGCACCCGATTCGTCACGCTCTTCCTCAATCCCGAGGGCGAGCCCGCCGGCAAGGGCCGCAAGCGCGGCGTCCTCCGGATGTCGCTCGACGACGGCAAGACCTGGACCAAGTCCCGCGTGATCGTCCCCGGCGCCTTCGCCTACAGCTCCATCGCCCGCCTGAAGGACGGGCGCATCGGCGTGCTGTACGAGCCTGCGGGCCACAGCGAGATCAAGTACCTGACGGTCGACCT
>CAIPVK010000007.1 GCA_903868455.1 uncultured Opitutia bacterium | reverse complement strand
GGGACTCGCCCCGGGCCATCTCCAGCTTGCCCCCGACCGGGCTCCAGCAGCCGAGGTTGGGCGCCTTGGCCCGCTTGATCAGCAGGTGCCGGCCCCGCGCGTCCCTCAGGAAGACGAGCGCGCTGATCTTGAAGGGCAGGGTGGCGGCCTCGGCCATGCGCCGAAGGTGACGGGCGCCGCCCGCCGGGCAACCGCATTTCGCCCGGCCGCTTGCCTCGCCGCCGCGCGCCCGTTCCCTCCGCCCATGCCCGAGCTGGCCGAGGTCGAGTATTTCAGGAAACGCTGGGACCGCGCGGTCGGCCGCGTCGTGACGGCGGTCGAGATCCACCCGCGCGCCCGCTGCTGCGCGGACCTTCCGCCCGCCGCCACCCGCCGCGCGCTGGTCGGCGCCCGTCTCCTCCGTTCCGAAGCCGCGGCCAAGCAGATGGCCTTCGTCTTCTCGGGCGGCGCCTGGCTCGGCGTCCATCTCGGGATGACCGGCTCGCTCGCCGAGCTCCGCCCCGGCGAGACGCCCGGACGCCACGACCACCTCGTCCTGCGGTTCCGCGGCGGTCCGGACGTCGCCTTCCGCGACCCGCGCATGTTCGGCCGGCTCCGCCTCCACGCCGGGCCCGGCGAGCCCGCGTGGTGGACCGGGATCGCCCCGGCGATCCTCTCGCCCGCCTTCCGCGCCTCGGACATGGCCGACTTCCTCCGTCGCCGCGCGCGCTCGCCCATCAAGGCGGTCCTCCTCATGCAGGAGCGCTTCCCCGGCATCGGCAACTGGATGGCCGACGAGGTCCTGTGGCGCGCGGGCTTCCACCCCAAGGCCAAGGCCGGCGCGTTCGGCCCCCTCGCCGTCCGCCGTCTCCGCGCGACCCTGCGCGAGGTCTGCCGCGACGCGCTCCGCGTGATCGGGAAGGATTGGTCCGACCCGCCCGACAGCTGGCTCTTCAACCACCGCTGGGACAAAGGGGGCCGCTGCCCGCGCACCCGCGGCCCGCTCTCGCACGTCACCATCGGGGGCCGGACCACCTGTTGGTCCCCGCGGCGGCAGGTTCTCGGCGCGGAACGCCGTTGACCGACCGCGTCGGGATGAGGACCTTGCGTCCATGCGCGTGACCGGCGGCAAGGCCAGGGGCATCCAGCTCCGCGTTCCCTCGGGCCCCGTCCGGCCCGCGACGGACGCCATCCGCGAGTCGGTCTTCAACTCCCTCGCCGCCTACGTCCCCGGCGCGCGCGTCCTCGACCTCTTCGCCGGCACGGGGGCCTACGCGCTCGAGGCGCTGAGCCGCGGCGCCCGCTCCGCCGTGGTCGTCGACCGCGCCGGGGCCGACGTCATCCGCGCGAACGCCGCGGCGGTCGCCAAATCGATGGCGCTCGAGTCCCTGCCGCTCGAGGTGATCACGGGCGACGCCACGGCCTACGTGGCGCCCGCGCCCGACTTCGACCTCGTCGTCGCCGATCCGCCCTGGGAGCTTTGGGAGCGTTCGGGCGACGCGATCGCCGCCGCCGCCGCCGCCGCGGCCGCGCCCGGCCCCGACAGCCGCCTCATCCTCGAGGCGCCCGGCGGCTTCGTCGTGCCCGTCCCCGAGGGCTGGCGCCTGCACAAGACGCTCGGCAAGGGCAAGGGCCAGCCGGCGGCCTCGCTCCTGCGTCGGGTTTG
>CAIPVK010000006.1 GCA_903868455.1 uncultured Opitutia bacterium | reverse complement strand
GTCGCCGGCTTCGACGGTCAGGCCGGCGCGGGTCCGGAAGAGGATATTCGCGGACGTCACGCCATCCACCAGGGAGACGAAGAAGCCGATGGCGTCGACCGGCACGGCGGCCGAGGTCCTGAGATTCGTGTAGGTGATGCCGGTTGTGATTCCCGAGAACGTGCTCGGCGAGGGGGCCGTGTCGAAGGCGGCTGTGCCGGAGGTGTTATACGCGGTGCCGCCGAGCGCGGTCAGGGCGGAAAACTTGGACCCGGCCCCTTCCCAGGTCTGGGTGTAGTCCTGGAACAGCCAACGGACCTCGGTCTGGCTACCTCCGTTCACGGAGCTCAGGGTGACATCCCACGAGCTTGCGTTGGAGTCGGTGGCCGCCAGAAGGACGGAGACGGCGAAGACGCGTCGCATGTAGGAGGGTTGTCCACCTTTCGCCTCCCCCTGTCAACTGTCCCCTCTCCGCTTACTCTGGAAGGGGTCAGGCCGTCATTCCCACCTCGACCGGGAATGACGGCCTGACCCCTTTCACATGATGCCAACAAAAAGCCCCGCTTTCGCGGGGCCTGGTCCTTTACTTTGAATTCTTTACTTTGAATTCTTCCCCGACTGGGCAATCGGCCCCAGATGGGCGCGGTGGACGGCTCGCGGGCGCGGGGCGAGGATGGCGGGATGCGGGTCGTCTTCGTGGACGAGAGCGGCGACGTCGGGGGTATCGGCTCCCCGACCCGGCACTTCGTGCTCGTCGCCCTCGTCGTCGAGCACATCAGCTGGCCGGCGGTCAACGCCGAGCTCCGCGCGATGCGCGAGCGCCTGAGCCGCTCCCTCGGCCTCCGCCCCGACGCCGAGATCCACGCCTCGGAGTTCCTGGGCGGGAGCGAATCCCACCTGGGGCTGGGCGTGCGAAGCCGATTCCTGGCCGCGCACCACATCCTCCGGACCGTCGAGAAGTTGCCGGGGGTGCGAGTCGTGAAATTCGCCGTCAGGAAGGACGGCGGGGGCGCCGCCATCCTGGACACGGCATGGATGGGGCTCTTGCGACAGGTCGCGGGCCTGCCGAAGCCGGAGTCGCCAACCTCATGCCCCAGCCGCGGGCTGGTGATCATCTGCGACCACCATTCGCGGCTGCCCTATCGTCCCTCGAGGACGATGCTCGACGAACTCGCCGCCTCCGAGGAGCTGCTCGAGTTGCCTTTCGGGCGGGACTCGGCCGACAGCCTTGTTCTCCAGGCGGCCGACTTGATGGCCTATCTCGCCAAGCAGGCCATTGAGCCGAACTCGCACTTCTCCAAGGCGCGTGGTCGGACTCTCCTGAGACAGTGGGAGAGACTCATGGAACGAATGACTTGAATATAAATGGGTGGGGGGCGCTTTCGCGCCCCCAAGGGGTACATCCTGCGTGCCAGTTGCACGCCATCCGCACCGCCGATAGTGATGCTGTTGATGCGGAAATCGTCAAGCCCGCGTCGTCACGCGGTGGGGCTGCCTCCCAAAAGGGTGAGGGGCGCTTTCGCGCCCCCTAGGGGTACATCCTGCGTGCCAGTTGCACGCCATCCGCACCGGGGACAACTTGGCCGAGGTTGAGAGGGAGGTCAAGGCGCCACCGGCCGGAGGCCGGGGGACTGGAAGACTAGGGGGCTAGGGGGCCAGCGATAGTCGGGACAGGGGCAATTGGTAGGGTTCGCTCGCCGAGCGGACCGCGGCCGGCTCGGAGAGCCAGCCCTACCCGAGGCAGATTTCAGATGAACGATTTCAAAGTGAAGATGGGGGCAGGCCGCGGACGCCTCGGTGTCCCTACCTGGGGCGAGGTTTCGAGGATGACAAGGAGCACGAGGAGGCGGAGGATGACGAGGGGCCAACGAGCCAGCGAGCCACCGAGCTAACGGGCCAACGAGCGCAGCGAGTTCTCTCCCGCTAGGACCGCTAGCACCGCTAAAGGAATCTTCCCCGCCAGTCCCCCATCCCCCTGGTCCCCTATTCCCCTGTCGCCTTCATCCGGCCTCTGATGTCTAGCGTCTAGCGTCTAACCCGCCCACCGGGCGAGGAAGGCCACCTGCGCCTCGCGGTCCGGGATCCTCGTCCGCCCTGTATCCTTGAGGAACGTCGGCGGGAAGGCCGGCTCGACCGAGGTGACCGTCGCGACCCCGTTCTCCAAATCGAAGACCGCGCGCCACGCCCCGCAGGCGATGTCGAACCCGCCGCCGCGGCGCTTGCGGATCCGCCGCGTGCGATGGGGCGAGGGGTCGCGGCCGAGGATCTCCGTCATCCGTCCCTCGAACTCGACGTCGAATTCCTTCTCGAGCCAGGTCAGCTGCTCGCGCGCGAGCGGGGCGACCACGACCTTCGTCGGGCCCCGCGCCGCCTCGGCGGCCATGAACTCCCCCCACCATCCCGTCCCGGAGTCCGGGAAGCTGTCGTAGGCGGGGAGGTAGGGCTTGAGGTCGAGGATCGGCGTGCCGTCGACCAGGTCGCAGGGGCCGATCTCGATCCGGTTCTTGGTCACGCCGAACAGCCGGACGGGCGTGATGCCGAGCGGGTTCGGGCGGTGCGGCGTGCGGGTGGCGAAGAGGCCGAGGCGCCGGTCGGGGCCGTAGGGCGGGAGGACCTTCGAGCGCCAGCGGGTGTTGAGGTGGAACCACCAGAGGATCCAGATGCGCTCGAAGCCGGCGAGGTCGTGCAGCGCCTCCTGGTAGCCCGGCACGGGCAGGAGCTCGATGACGCTGCGTTCCTCGCTCGTCTCGTCGGGCTGGTGGCGCGCGGCGTGCTTGAGGCGCTTGCCCGTGCGCACGAAGCCGATCGGCTTGAGCGTGAGCGAGGGGACCTCGGGACCAGGCTTGCTCACCAGGGATCCCCTCCGAGCAGCTGGCCGCACAGGCGGTGCGCCGACCAGAGGCCGTCCTCGTGGAAGCCGTAGCGCTGCCAGGCCCCGGCGAAATGGACGCGCGCACCCTCGCGGGCGTTGAGCGCGGCGACCTCGCCCTGGGCGCGGAGCGAGGCGAGCGAGAAGAGCGGGTGGTCGCAGGGAATCGAGCGCAGGACGCGCGCGGGGTCGACTTGGCCGGGGTGGTTGATGGTGACGAGGTAGTTCTCGCGGTCGGAGACGCCCTGCAGGGAGTTCATCCAGTAGTGGGTGGAGGTCAGGCGCCGACCCTCCTCGTCCCACGTCCGCACGTTCCACGAGGCGCGCGCGAGCGGCCGGCCCGGCAGGACGGACATGTCGGTGTGGACGGTCGCCACGTTGGCGTTGACCGCGAAGGCGCCGAGCACGCGACGCTCCTCGCCGTCGGCGTCCTGCAGCAGGCGCAGCGAGGTCGGGGCGTGGGTCGCGAGGATGACCCGGTCGTAGGCCTCCCACTGCCCGCCGACCCGCACCTCCGCGCCCTCGGCCGTGCGGCGCACCGCCTCCGCGGGCGCGCCGAGGCGCAGCTTGCCCTTGAGGCGGGCGGTCAGGGCCTGGACATAGGTCCGGCTGCCGCCCGAGGGCGTCAGCCAGGGGTGCTGGGTGTGCAGTCCGAGGAAGCCGTGGTTGTGGAAGAAGCGCAGGAGCTTGGCCGCGGGGAAGCCGAGCATGAGCTCGGGCGGCGTCGACCACACCGCCGAGCTCATCGGCACGAGATAGAGGTCGAGGAAGTCCCGGCCCAGGCCGTGGCGCTCGCACCAGGCCCCGAGCGGGGTGGTCTCGGCCTCGGCCGTCTTCCAGCCCTCGGCGGCGATCCGGTTGAAGCGGTTGATCTGCAGCAGGAGCGACCAGAAGCGCGGGCGGAGGAGGTTGCGCCGCTGGGCGAAGAGGTGGTTGAGCGAGGAGCCCGACCACTCGAGCCCGGTCGGGTCGTGGCGGACGGAGAAGGACATCGAGGTCGGGCGGGGTGTCGTGCCGAGCTCGCGGAAGAGGCGGCAGAGCAGGGGGTAGGTCACCTCGTTGTAGACCATGAACCCGACGTCCATCGGCCGACGCTCGCCCGTGCCGGGCTCGGTCACGTCGATCGTGTGAGCGTGCCCCCCGGCGCGGCCCTCGCCGTCGATCACCGTCACGTCGTGCCAAGGGTCGAGGAAGCGCGCGCACCCGAGGCCGCTGATGCCGGAGCCGACGATGGCGACGCGCTCGCGACGCATCTCAGGCGTCCTTGCCCGCGCCGTGGGCGGCCTCCTCGTAGACCGAGGCGGGGACGGGCTTCAGGCCCCAGATGAGGCCCGTCCAGGACAGGGCCTTGAGGAAGTAGTAGGTCGGGTCGAATTCCCACCAGTAGAAGCCCTGGCGGACGGTCGCCTGGTAGCGGT
>CAIPVK010000005.1 GCA_903868455.1 uncultured Opitutia bacterium | reverse complement strand
CGGGAAGCGGGAGGGCGGACTCGACCCCGGGGCAGCCGTCGAGCATCGGCAGCCCCGCGGGCGAGGCCAGCACGGTCACGCGCGCGTCGGGATGACGCTCGCGGATGGCGCGGATGGCCGGGGTCACGGCGAGGGCGCCGCGCAGGCCGCAGGTCTTGGCGAGCAGGACGCGCATCGCTCAGCCGGCGGCCTGCTGGTCCCAGAGCCGGCGGAAGAGGGCGTTGCCGGCGTAGACGTCGGCGCGGGGACCGTCGGCCACGATCCGCCCGCCCTCGAGCACGACGACGCGGTCGACGTCGCGGATGGTGCTGAAGCGATGGGCGACGATGAGGGTGGTGCGGCCGCGCATGAGGTCGCGCAGCGCGCCCTGGATGGCGCGCTCGCTGTCGGTGTCGAGGGCCGAGGTGGCCTCGTCGAGCAGCAGCACGGGGGCGTCGCGCAGGAAGGCGCGGGCGATGGCGACGCGCTGGCGCTGGCCGCCGGACAGGGCGGAGCCGCGCTCGCCGACGCGCGTGTCCATGCCGGCGGGCAGCGCGCGGATGAAATCGAGGGCGCCGGCGAGGCGCGCGGCCTCGTCGACCTCCGCGTCGGAGGCACCGAGGCGGCCGAGACGGATGTTCTCGCGGATGGTGTCGTTGAAGAGGACGGGCTCCTGCGAGACAAGGGCGAGGTTCGACCGGATCTCGGCGGAGGCGAGCGTGCGGAGGTCGTGGCCGTCGAGCCGGACGACGCCCTCCATAGGGTCGAAGAACCGCGGGATGAGGTTGATCAGGGTGGACTTGCCCGAGCCGCTCGGGCCGACGAGGGCGACGGACTGCCCGGCGGGGATGTCGAGCCGGATGCCGCGCAGCACGGGCTCCTCGCCATAGGCGAAGCCGACATCCTCCAGGCGGAGCGCGCCCTTGGCGCGGCCGAGGGGGACGGGCGAGGCGGGTTCGGGGACGTCGTCGGGCGCGTCGAGCACCTCCTGGATGCGGTCGAGCCCGACCTTCGCCACGCGCACCTGCTGGCTGACGCGCCCGAGCTTCTTGATCGGGTCGTAGCCCATGTAGAGGGCGGTGAGGATGAGCAGGAGGTCGTCGAGCCGCAGGCCGACGTCGGCCCCGACCCAGACGGCGAAGGCGATACCGAGGGCGGCCACGAGCTCGAGCAGGGGCGAGAGCGCCTTCTCGTAGCGGACGCCGCGCGAGAACTGGCGGACGGTCGCGGCGCCCTCCGCGCCATACCGGGCGATCTCGCGCTCCTCGAGGTTGTAGGCGCGCACCTCGCGGGGGGACTGCAGGTTCTCGATGGCCATCGAGCCGAGGCGCGACATGCCGCCGTAGGCGGCCCAGAGCCTCAGGCTGACGGCCTTGCCCAGCTTGCGCACGAGGAGGACGGAGACGGGGATGACCGCGAGGCAGGCGAGGAAACGCCAGCCCTCGGGCTGCGAGAGGGCGGTCAGGAGGATGGCGCCGAGGGCGAAGAGCAGGGTGAAGGGCTGGACGAGGAGGTCGTTGGCGATGTCGACCAGCACGATGCGGACGGATTGGACGTCGCCCGAGAGCCGCTGCAGGAGGTCGCCGGTCGGCATCCGGGAGAAGAACCGGACGGGCAGCCGCTGGATGCGGGCGAAGACCTCGGCGCGGACCGACTCGATGACGCGGAGGCCGGTCAGGTTGATGAGGGTGCCCGAGCCCCACTGCGCGAGCCCGCGCACGAGGAAGACGAGGGGCAGGAAGGCGACGGCGAGGGTCACCTCCGAGCCGGGCGGGATGCGCAGGGGCTCCCAGCCGAGCCAGGCGGGGAACTCGAGCACCGGCCGACCGGCGGCGGTGGGATCGAGGGCGGCGGGCAAGATGCGTCCGACGAGGAAGGGCAGCCCGAGGGCGCTCGCGGCGGCCAGCACGAGGCTCAGGAAGGCGGCCGCCGCGAGCAGATGGTACTTGCCCCGGAGGTGGTGGAGGAAGGCTCGGCGACCGGAGGGGAGCACCCCGCCAGCGTGGCGGGCGGGGGCGCCGAAGGGAACGGCAAAATGGTCAGTCCCGGCGCGGGAAGGCCAGCGAGAGCAGCATGGACAAGGCCAGCACGCAGCCGATCACGGCGAGGGAGACGTTGGTCGGGACGTGCACCCGGCCGTCGGCCACGAGGAAGGCCGGGACCCAGCCGGCGACGCCGCCCGCGGGCTGGCCGAGGCCGGCGGCCCAGGGGAGGATCATCTTGGCGCCGATGAAGCAGAGGATGAAGGCGAGGCCGGGCTTGAGGAAGCGGAAGTAGGCCACGAAGCCGGAGAGGGCGAAGTACATCGAGCGCAGGCCGAGGATGGCGAAGATGTTGGAGGTGAAGGCGACGAAGCGCTTCTCCCCGATCTCCATGTCGGCGGGCAGGATGCCGAGCACGGCGGGGATGGAGTCGATGGCGAAGATGAGGTCGGTGCCCTCGATGACGAGCAGCACGACGAGCAGGGGGGTGAAGACGCGGCGGCCGTCCTCGATGGCGGAGAAGGCCTGGCCGTGGTAGCGGTTGGTCAGGGGCAGGAAGCGCCGGGCGAGCCGCACGAAGAGGTTCTCCGCCATGTCCTTGCCCTCGTCCTGGTCGTTGGCCATCGCCAGCTTGATCCCGGTGAAGAGCAGGAAGGCGCCGAAGATGGGGATGAGCCAGGCGAAGCGCTCCACCGCGGCGACGCCGAGGACGATGAAGAGGGCGCGCATGGCGACGGCGCCGAGGATGCCCCAGAAGAGGACGCGGTGCTGGTACTGCTCCGGCACCTTGAAGTGGGCGAAGACGAGGATGAAGATGAAGAGGTTGTCGACCGAGAGCGCGAGCTCGAGCAGGTAGCCGGCGGTGAAGAGCTGGGCGTCCTCCGGACCGCGCCAGGCGTTGAGGATGAGGGCGAAGCCGACGGCGAGGGAGATCCAGACGACGCACCAGGCGACGGCCTCGCGGAAGGAGGGCTTGTGGGCCTTGCGGTTGAAGACCCCGAGGTCGAGCGCGAGCATCACCGCGACGAAGGCGAGGAAGGCGACCCAGGCCCAGCCGGGAAGGACGGCGGAAGGGGCGGAGGCGGCGAGGGCGAGGAGGGGGGACATGGGGAAGGGGGGAGATTGGGGAGCGAGGAGCGGGGAGCGGGGAGTGGGGATTAGAAGGCTGAAGAGATTAAGGGATGAAAGGGGGGTACGGAGGATGACGGGGATGACGAGGATGACGACGAGGCGGAGGAGGGGGTGAGGGGGACTCCAAGTGGCTAAGATGCTAAGGACGAAAGGGGACTGAAAGCACCAAGAGAACTATCGTCATCTATCCGATTCTTCTGCCACCAGCGTCCCCGGAAGGAATCGAACCTTCATCCTCGGTTTAGGAAACCAATGTTCTATCCGTTGAACTACGGGGACCTGGACGACCTTTGATGGCTTCACGCCCGCCCTCGGGCAAGCCCGCATCGTCCCTCGCTCTCCCCCTTTCGCGCCCTTTTGGTCCTATTTCGTCCCTTTCGTCATCTTCATCCCCCTTCGTCCTTTTAGTCCCCTTTGGTCCTCTTGAGTCATCTTCGTCCCCTTCACCCTTTTCACCCTTAGCATCTTAGCCACTCAGAAACGTTGCGTCGCCGCCGGCCTCTCCTCCGCCTCCTCGTCATCCTCCGCCTCCTCCGTATCCTCGTCTTCCCCTCTCCCCACTCCTCGCTCCCCACTCCCCGCTCATTGCCCTTCCCCTGCCCCGCCCTTTGCGATTGGATGGGGGCGATATCCACCCCGTGGCCACCAAGAAGAAATCCCCCTCGCGTCGCGCCGCCGCCAAGCCGGCCTCGCGCCGCCGCGCCGCCTCCCGCGCGCCCGCCCCCTCCACCTCCACCCCCGAGGCCGCCCGCGGCTCCGCCGACGAGCGCATCGCCCTGCTGATCGACGCCGACAACGTCTCGCACGCCTACGTGCCGACGCTGAAGGCCTTCGTGGGCGAGACGCCCCTGGCCTCGGCCCGCGCGTACGGCGACTTCACCCTGCGCCTGCACAGCTGGCGAAAGGCGGCGGAGGAATGGACCTCGCTCGAGCTGGTCGAGCAGCGCAATTACACGGCGGGCAAGAACGCGACGGACATGCGCCTGACCATCGACGCGGTGAAGCTCCTCGCCGGCAAGGAACCGCCCACGACCCTGGTCTTCGTGACGAACGACAGCGACTTCACCCCGGTGGTGGAGGACGCGAAGAAGGACGGCGTCCGCATCGTCGTGATGGGCGAGCGTCCCCACCGCGCGCTGCGCAGCGCCGCCCACCATTACGTCAACCTCAACGACCTGCGCGACCGGCTGGAGTCGAAGGCCGCCGCGGAGTCCGACCCGCGCGAGATCCTGCGCCTGCTCGTCGCCGCGCTGCGCGCGCTGCCCAAGCTGCCCGAGGCGGCCGAGCAGGCGCTGGCCGAGGCCGAGCGGCGCATCCCCCTCGCGAGCTTCGGGCCCGCGCCCAAGGCGCCCAAGCCCGCGCCGTCCGCGCCGCGCGAGGGCGGCAGGTCGCGCGGCGGCCGCGGAAGGGGCGGCAAGGCCGCGCCGGAGGCGCCCCGCGCCGAGGCCGAGCGCGCGGCGCCCCAGGGCATGGACCCCAACGCGCTGCGCCGGCGCGAGGAGCTGCTCGCCAACCAACCGCTCATCGAGGCGCTCGTCGACTCGGCCAAGGCCCTGCCGTCCGCCGACGGCTGGGTGAAAGGCGAGTTCGTGCTGCGCGAGGTGCGCCGCCGCGTGGCCGACTTCGACCGCGTCGCCCCGCGCTACTCCAAGTTCTACCGCATGCTCGAGGACAGCGGCCGCTTCGACGTCGAGCTGCGCCAGAGCACGGTCTACGCCCGGCCCAAGGCAGCCTGAGGGTCAGCGGTTGCCGTCCTGGCCGGCGAAGTTGACCCGGCCCGACCGGAAGAGGAAGCGCCAGATCAACCAGCCGAGCCCGAGGGCGATCAGCACGAGCAGGCCGACGGGGGCGCCGTCGGACAGCGAGCCGCGCGCGCGGAGCGGGCCGCCCTCAAGGTCGTCGACCTTGATGCCGGAGTAACCGCCCGAGACCGCGCCGCCGGAGAGTTCCGCGCCGCTGAGCGAGTCGCCCGAGCGGTCGAAGCGACCCTCGAGCGAGCCTTCGGGCAGGAACTCCATCCGGCTGTCGCGCTGGGGCGGCGCCTTGGGATCGGCGAGCGCGGGATCCAAGGCGAGGGCGCCGCCGGAGGCAGGCGCGGCCCCGGGGGCGGGCTCAGCGGGCGAGGGCGTGGGCGTAGCCATCGATGAGGGCGCGGAGCGAGGCCTCGACGAGGTTGGCGCTGACGCCGACGGTGCCCCAGGACTCGGAGCCGTCGGACGAGCGCACGACGACGCGGGTCTTGGCGGAGGTGCCGTCGGCCCCGGAGAGGACGCGGACCTTGTAGTCGGCGAGGTGGACCTTGGCCAGGCGGGGGAAGGCGCGGATGAGCGCCTCGCGCAGGGCCTGGTCGAGGGCGTGGACGGGGCCGTCGCCCTCGGCGACGGTGAGGGTCTCCTTGCCGGCGAGGCGGACGCGGACGGTCGCCTCGCAGGCGGCGTGGTTGAGGCCGCCTCGGACGGAGACGTGGTAGGTGACGACCGAGAAGGGGGCGGCGGCGGCCTCGCCGAGGTGGCGCCGCAGGAGCAGCGCGAGCGAGGCCTCGGCGTCCTCGAAGCTCCAACCCTCGTGCTCGAGGCGCTTGAGCTCGTCGAGCGCGGCGCGGGTCGAGGGCGCGTCCTTGTCGAGCTCGATGCCGAGGTCGCGGGCCTTCAGGATGAGGTTGCTGCGGCCGGACTGGTCGCTGACGAGGACGTCGCGGGCGTTGCCGACCGCGGCGGGGTCGACGTGCTCGTAGGCCGCGGCGAACTTGCGGATGGCGTCGACATGCGTCCCGCCCTTGTGGGCGAAGGCGGCGGCCCCGACCCAGGGACGACGGGGATCGGGCGCCTGGTTGACCACGCCGTCGAGGAAGCGGGAGAGGCCGGTGAGTCGGCGCAGCGAGGCGGCGGGGACGCAGCGCCAGCCGCGCTTGAGCTGGGCGACGGGGATGGCGGCGGTGAGGTCGCAGTTGCCGGTGCGCTCGCCGATGCCGTTGACGGTGCCCTGGACATGGGAGGCGCCGGCGTCGAGCGCGGCGAGGGCGTTGGCGAGGGCGAGGCCGGCGTCGTCGTGGGTGTGGATGCCGACCGGCGCGCCGGCGGCGGCGAGGAAGTCGCGCGTGGCGGCGGCGACCTCGTCGGGCAGCGAGCCGCCGTTGGTGTCGCAGATGACGACGCGGGAGGCGCCGGCGCCGGCCGCGGCCTTGGCGCAGGCGAGGGCGTAGGCGCGGTCCTCCTTCCAGCCGTCGACGGCGTGCTCGAGGTCGTAGACCACCTCGCGGCCGTGGCGGACCAGGTAGGCCACGGTGTCGGCGATCATCGCGAGGTTCTCCTCGGGGGAGCAGCGCAGGACCTCGCGGACATGGGTCAGGGAGGTCTTGCCGTAGAGGGTGACGACAGGGGTGCCGACCGCGAGGAGCCCCTTGACCTGGGCGTCCTCGGAGGCCTTGACGCCCTTGCGCCGGGTGGAGCCGAAGGCGGCGAGCTTGGCGTGGCGGAGCTTGAGCTTCCGGGCGCGCTCGAAGAACTCGACGTCGCGGGGGTTGGAACCGGGCCAGCCGCCCTCGATGTAGGCCACGCCGAAGCGGTCGAGCTCGGCGGCGACCCGGAGCTTGTCCTCCACCGAGAAATGGATCCCGAGCCCCTGGGCGCCGTCGCGCAGGGTGGTGTCGTAGATCTCGATGGACCGGGCCATGGCCGACCAACCTAGGGGCGGGGCGGCGGGCAGGGCAAGAGGGGATGCGGCTTGCCTGCCCCGGAAAGCCCGCTGGATTGGGTTCATGGCCCGGCGGCTCGCCCTTCTCGCCCTCCTGCTCGCCGGCCCGTTCGCCGACCTGCGGGCCCAGTGGGAGATCTTCGCCCAATCCATCCCCGCCGACGGCAGCTGGGCGACCTATCGGGTGACCGCGACGGACGCCCAGGGGGCGGAGAGCGCCTCCGAGATCCGGGTGAGCAGCCGCGACGGCACGGTGGTCGAGGGCGTGCCGATGGTCTGGCTGGAGGTTCAGCCCGTGAAATGGCTGGGGTCCAGGCACAAGGGGCGGCTGTCCTTCCTCATCCCGCGCGCGATGGACAAGGAGAAGGCGGCGCGGCTCATCCACGTCTCGCGCGAGATCCTCTTCACGGACCCGGTCCGCGGGCCCTGGTACATGTTCCCGGAGGACGTGCGCGACGTCTGCGAGCTCGTCGAGATGCGCGACAAGTGGACCTACACCCCGGGCGGCGCGGAGGAGGCGAAGGACGGCAAGGGGCGGGCGAGACGCTGCGAGCGGCAGGCGATGCGGGGCGAGCTCTCGCTGGACCCTCCGCTGATGCGGGCCATTT
>CAIPVK010000004.1 GCA_903868455.1 uncultured Opitutia bacterium | reverse complement strand
GGCGGCGGCGCGGGCGGCGCGGGCGGCTCCGCGGGCAGCACCGGCCAGGGCGTCGACGGCGACCCCGGCGACGGCGGCCGCGCCGGCTTCGGCGCGGGCGAGGGCTCCAACGGCGACGGCCAGTTCGGCGGCGGCGGCTCCGGCTTCGGCGGCGCCATCTTCGTCCGCAACGGCGGTTCGCTGACCCTCACCGGCAACAGCGTCTTCGAGAACAACGCCGTGCTCGGCGGCTCCTCCAACAACGGAGGCGAGGCCGGCCAGGCCGCGGGCACCGACATCTTCCTGATGAAGGGCGCCAACGTCACCCTCGCGCCCGGCGCGGGCAACGTCATCCGCCTCGAGGGCACCATCGCCGACGACTCCACCGCCAGCATCGAGGGCGGGTCCTTCGCCTCCGGCGCAGGCGCCACCGTCCGCTTCGGCGGCGGCGGCCTCGTCCAGCTGGTGGGCGAGAACACCTACACCGGCGTCACCCTCGTCGAGGGCGCGGCCATCGAGGCCGAGGACGGCGTCAACATCCACTCCGACAGCCGCATCCAGTTCGCGGGAGCCGGCGTGCTCGACCTCGACGCCGCGTCCGGCCTCGCCCACGGCCTCAACACCGGGACGATCGTGACCTCCGGCACCATCGTGCGCCGCGTCGGCAACACCCTGCCCAACCAGGTGACCTGGTCGGGCGCCGGCGGCTTCACCGCCGCCACCGAGGAGGGTCTCACCCTCAACTTCGGCGCCATCAACAGCTCGACCGGCCAGACCCTGCGCTGGAACGCCGCCGGCATCACCGACGGCTCGGTCATCGTCTTCGGCTCCGAGTTCTCCCAGGGCACGGTCACCCTCGTCAACGCGATCAACATGAACGGCCGCACCGGCCGGTTCGCGGTCTTCGGCAACTCCGGCGAGCTCGCCCCTGAGCAGGCCGTCATGTCGGGCGTCCTGTCCAACGGCTCGATCGAGGTCGGCTCCGCCGGCTACGACGGCGCCCTGTTCCTGACCGGCCAGAGCAGCCTGTCCGACGTCACCGTCAACAGCGGCGTCCTCTCCACCCAGGGCGGCGGCCGCCTCTTCGCCCCGGGCGTGGGCGGCAACCTGACCGTCAACGGCGGCGACGTCCAGCTCTGGGCCGGTGAGCGCCTCCTCTCGGCCTCGGTCGCCGCGGGCGCCTCGCTCACCTCGGTCGGCTCGGTCGTGGCCGACGAGATCGACAACCTCGGCACCCTCACCCTCGCCTCGCCGTCCTACGCCTACGCGGTCACCAACCGTTCCGGCGCCACCCTCAACGTGCTCGGCGGCCTCACCGTCGTGGCCGACGACCTCGGCAACCTCGGCGGCATCTGGAACCTCGAGGGAGGCGTCGTCAACCAGTCCTCGGACATCGCCGCGGTCACCGCGACCAACGACGGCACCTGGAATGTCCGGGGCGCCGTGGGCGCCGCGACTCGCACCCTCACCACCGAGGACGGGCTCTTCGGCTCGGGCGGCATCGTCCTGGCCAAGACCAGCTTCGAGGACGAGGGCACCGGCGAGGTGACCGATGTCGTCTCCACCCTGGACCTCTCGGTCGGTGCCGACGGCGAGGGGTACTTCTCCGGCGTGATCAGCGGCCCCGGATCCCTCACCAAGTCCGGCTCGGGCTGGCAGGAGCTCGCGGGCGCCAACACCTTCACCGGCGACCTCACGGCCGCCGCGGGTTACCTCCATCTCAGCGGCACCCAGGCCGATGAGGTCGACGTGACCGTCCGCTCCGGCGCCGGCCTGACCTTGGCGGCCGCCGACACGCTCGCCTCCGTCACGGTCGACGGCGAGGGCTACGTCGCCCTGGACGCCGACGTCGAGACGACCGGCGGCTACGCCAACGACGGCGAGACCGAGGTCCTCGGCTCCCGCACCCTCAAGGTCGGCGGCGGCCTCACCGGCTCCGGCGCCGTCACCCTGGGCGAGGACGGCGAGACCCTCACCCTCGACCAGGCCGGCGATTCCACCTACTCCGGTTCCCTCTCGGGCGTCGGCGGCCTGGCCAAGACCGGCGACGGCAAGCTGACCCTCGCGGGCGCGGCCGGCTCCCTCGACCTCGGAGGCGGCCTGACCATCGACGGCGGCACGGTCGCCCTGGACGGCGACGGCATCCTCGACGCCGACCTCGACATCGTCATCAACACCGACGGCACCCTCGAGCTTGTGGACGGCGATCAGGTCGCCAACTCGATCAGCGGTCTCGGCACCATCGACCTCGGCGACGGCAACACCCTCGAGGTGGCGGTCGGCGGCGACTTCGAGGGCGAGGTCACCGGCTCCGGCGTCCTCAAGGTCGCGGGCGGCTCGCTCAACGTGACGAACATCAGCTCGACCACCGGCACCTTCAACGTGGCTTCCGGCGCGAACACCAACGTCGGCAACGGCGGCACCCTGGAGTTCCCCGACCTCACCGTCCAGACCGGCGGCACGCTGCACCTCGGCGCGACGGGCGCCGATCCCGGCACGTCCAATGTCAACGTCTCCGGCGCCGCCAACATCTACGGCAACATGACGGGCACGGGCACGCTGACCGGCAACTCGACCACCCACGCGGGCGCCAATATCGCCCCTGGTAACTCGCCCGGCATCCTGAACTTCGCGGGCAACCTCACGGTCAACGCCCTGACGAACTTCGACATGGAGCTCCAGGGCTTCGCCGGCGCCGGTGTCAACCCGAACGGCCATGACCAGGTCCAGGTCGGCGGCGACTTCGTGATCAACGGCGGCACCCTCACCATCAAGCAGCTGTCGGGCTTCGAGCTCGGCCTCGGCCAGAAGCTGGAAATCTTCAGCTTTGCCGACGGCAAGGTCTCCGGCCAGTTCGACTCGGCCACCTCGGAGCTCGCCCGTCCCGTGTTCTACTCCCTCGGCACGGGTAACGTGGTCGGTTACGGCATCATCGGCCGCGCCGGTCTCCGCACCGCCGCCGTCTCCAACGCCAACCAGGCCGCGATGTTCGACACCGCCCTGGTCGAGACCGCCGGCGGCGTCGACCAGGTCTACGCCGGTCGCCTGACCGAGGCCCTCGCCGCCGCCGTCGGCGCCGGGGATTCCACCGACGCCGTCTTCGAGCTGAGCACGGCCGAGCGCCACGGCGGCATCCTCGCCCAGGCCCGCGGCACGCTCTTCGGGGCGATCGCCGACCTGCCCGTCGCCAACGCCGAGGGCTGGGGCGTCCGCTTCTCCGGCGGTAGCCTCGACAGCGCCGGCGACGACTCGGACAACCTCCCGTACAAGGTCGGTCGCAACACCGCCTCGGTTCACCACACCTCCCTCCAGCCCGCGGGCGCCCTCACGCTCTCGCTGGGCCTCGAGGACGGCAAGGTGACCGGCGGCGGCTACCGCGCCGAGAGCAACGGCCTGACCCTCGGCGCCTCGCTCAACCACCAGCTCGAGTCCGTCAAGGGGCTGTCGATCGGCCTCCGCGCCGGTCTCTCCCGCCTGACGACCGACACCTCCCGCCCGACCCTCGGCGCGGTTTCGTCCGCCTCCGACGTCGACTCCCAGTCGACCGTCCTCGGCGCCGCCGTGACCTACGCCCGCCCGATCGGCAAGTTCACCCTCGACGCCGGCCTGGAACTCCTCGCCTACCGCGCCAAGGTCGACGCCTTCGCCGAGTCCAATGTCTCGTCGCTCGACGCGCTCGACGTGTCCGAGCAGGAGGACAACGGCCTCGCGGTCGTCGCCTCGGTCGGGATCACCGGTAAGGTCAGCGACAAGCTCACGCTCGGCGCCGACCTCCGCCTGACCAGCTTCGGCGGCGACGAGGCCCACGCGGTCGAGTCGTCCGTGCTCACCGAGGACGTCCGCACCACCGTCACCCACCGCGGCAACGGCAACGACATCCTCGGCCTTGGCCTGAACGGCGGCTACCAGCTCGACCCGAAGTCCTCCGTCAACCTCGGTCTCCGGTTCGAGGGCGACGGCGGGTTCTCGGACGGTTTCCGCGCCGACCTGAGCTACCGCCGGAACTTCTGATCCGGTCCCGGTAGGGACGTCGGGGCCCCGCCGCCAGGCGGGGCCCCTTGCTTTGCGGCGCTTGCCAACCCGCCCCGACGCGCTAGACCCGCCGCATGGACTCCGCCTTCCTCTCCCAGGTCGTCTGGGGCAACACCCTTGCCGCCTACCTGACCGCCGCCGGCCTCTTCGCCGCCATCTGGGTCGGCCTGCGCGTCTTCCGCGCCATCATCCTCCATCGTCTCCGCAAGCTGGCCGAGACCACCGAGACGACCCTCGACGATTTCCTCATCGGCGCCCTCGAGCGTTGCATCATGCCGGTGCTCGACATCGCCGCGGTCTACGTCGCGCTCCAGTCGCTCGCCCTCTCGGAGCGCGTCGGCAAGGCCATCTCGATCGCCTGGGCCGTCGTCCTGGTCGTCTACGTCATCCGCCTGGCGATGGCCGCCATCCGCCACGTCCTCGAGCAGCAGCTCCTCAGCCGCCCCAATGGCAGGGAGCGCATGGGCCAACTGAAGGGCATGATGGTCGTCATCGGCGGCGCGCTCTGGGCGCTCGGCGCGGTCTTCCTCCTCGGCAACCTCGGCTACGACATCACCGCCGTCGTGACCGGCCTGGGCATCGGCGGCATCGCCATCGCGCTCGCCGCCCAGAACATCCTGGGCGACCTCTTCAATTACTTCGTCATCTTCTTCGACCGGCCCTTCGAGGTCGGCGACGCCATCCGGGTCGACGACAAGAACGGGGTCGTCGAGCAGATCGGCATCAAGACCACCCGCATCCGCAGCGCCACCGGCGAGGAGCTCGTCATCTCCAACACCAACCTCACCGCCTCGCGCATCCACAACTTCCGCCGTCTGGAGGACCGCCGCGTCACCCTCACGCTCGGCCTGACCTACGGCACCCCCGCCGAGCGCCTGCGGTCCGTCCCCGCCGTCGTCGAGGGCGTCCTGGCGACCCGTCCCAAGGCCCGCCTCGAACGCGTCACCTTCCGCAATTACGGCCCCTCCAGCCTCGACTTCGAGGTGGTGTACGTGGTGAGCGAGCGCGAGGCCGGCCCCTTCTTCGCCGTCCAGCACGAGGTGAACCTCGCGATCTACGAGGCCTTCGCCAAGGCCGGCCTGGAGTTCGCCTTCCCCACGCAGACGGTCCATCTTCGCAAGGAGGCCTGAGCGGTGCGTCTGCTCGCGGCCGTCCTCGCGCTCCTCGCCGCCGCCCCCGCCGCGCCGCCCCCCGAGGCGCGCGCGCTCGTCGCGGGTTCCGGAGGCCGCCCGACGCTCGTCCACCTCGTCCACGCCCCCTGCGCCTGCTCCGTCCGCGCCGCCCCGCAGGTCGACCGTCTGCGGCCCGCCCTGGGCGGCAAGGTGCGCTGCGTGGCGGTCGTCGACCTTCCTTCCGAGGAGGCCGCGCGCTGGCTCGCGTCCGCAGGCCTGAGGTTCGAGCCGTTCGCCGATCCCGAGCTTCGCACGGTGGCGGCGCTGGGCGCCGACCGTAGCCTCACCACGCTCCTGCTCGACGCCGAGGGGCGCGAGCTCGGCCGTTGGCGAGGGCACGACCGCGCTAAGCTCGCCGCGATCGCCCAGGCCGCGGCCTGCGCCGCGGGCATGCCCGCCCCGGAACTGAGGCTAGACGACGTTCCCGCAGAGACCGTGGCCGGCTGCACCTTCCCCTCGCGCTGAGCGCCTAGGGGCTTCCCTCCGGCGCTCCGCGCCCTAGGCTGGCCGGATGCTCCGGCTCGCCTCCCTGCTTCTCGCCGCCGGCCTCGCCGCCGCGGACTCGGCCGTGGTCGTCTCCCGCGCCACCCGCGCCGACCCGGCCTGGGCGGGCGTGATCGATGCCCTTGTGAAGGCCCATGGATCGCGCGTCGTCGAGCTCGAGTCGGCTGAGGCCGAGCTCCGCGCTGACCCGCCCGCGCGCGTCGCCTGGGTGGCGCGCCCCGAGGAGCTCGGGGCCGAGGCGGTCCGCCGCTTCCACGGGCTCGCCCGCGGTCTCGACGCCGACCCCTATCCCGATTTCCGCTGGGGCTTGGTCACTGGCCGTACCGCGGACGACGCGCGCCGCCTCGTCGCCCCGGCCCCGCTCGTCATCCGCGCGGTCGGCGCGAGCACGGCCTTCGCCGCCGCGTGCGTCGAGGAGGGCTGGTGGTTCGACGAGTTCCGCGCCGGCGAGCGCTGGGTCAAGGCCCGCGGCGGCGAGACGGTCCGATCGGACGGCGCCAAGGACTCGACGGCCGACATCGCCCTCCTTCTCTCCCAAGGGCGAGCCGACCTCTGGATCACTTCGGGCCACGCCACCGAGCACAACTGGGAGCCGGGGTTCCGCTACCGCAACGGCGTGTTCGTCCACCAGGACGGTGTCGTCGTGGGCAAGGCGCTCGACGGCTCCCGGCACCCGGTCCGCAACGAACGGCCGATGCTTTACCTGGCGGTCGGCAACTGCCTCATCGGCAACGTCCCGGGCAAACCCGACTGCATGGCGCTCGCCTACCTCGCCACGGCCGGCGTCCGCGGCATGGTCGGCTACACGGTCCCGACCTGGTTCGGCTACGCCGGCTGGGGCGTCCTCGACTACTTCGTCGAGCAGCCTGGCCGCTTCGCCGCCAATGAGGCGTGGCACGCCAACCTGATTGCCCTCGACTGGCGCCTCGGCGAGGCGCGGGTCGGCCGAGCGCCCGCCGCCGAGGCCCGCGGCCTCGACTTCGACCGCGACGTCACCGTCTACCTCGGCGACCCCGCTTGGGAGGCGCGGATGGCGCCCGGCCCGCTGCGCTGGCGCGAGACCGTGGCGGAGACCGCCCCGGGCGAGTTGACCTGGACCCTCGAGCCGCTCGCCGGCGCCCGCACCTTCGCGCCCGTGAACACCAACGGCTCGCAGCGCGGCGGCCGCCCGCCCGTCCTCCTGCTGCCGCGCCACGCCGCGGGCTGGGAGGTCCTGCCTGGTTCCGCCGCGGGCGCCGTGGCCGGCGACGACTTCGCCCTCCTGCCCAATCCCGGCCCGGACGCCCCGGTGCCGGAGCGGGTCACCGTGCGCCTGCGTCGCCGCTGAGCCCATGGCCCGCCTGCTCCCCGAGGCCGTTCACGACGAGCGCCGCGCCCGCGCCGAGGCCGACTTCCTGCGCCGCCTCGGCGCGGAGCTCAGCGAAGACTGGACCGTGCTCCACTCGCTGAACCTTGGGGCGAGCGAGCGCGCGGGCGAGTTCGAGGCCGACTTCGTCCTGCTCCATCCCCGCGGCCGGCTCACGCTCGAGCTCAAGGGCGGGACGGTCCTCTGCGTCGATGGCGCGTGGTGGTCGGTCAACGACCGCGGGCGCTGGCGTATCGCGCCGCCCTTCCACCAGGCCCGCCGCAACGACCACGAGATCCGGCTCCACCTCGCGCGCGAGCTCGGCGAGGCCGACCCCGCGGCCGACCAGCCCCACGCCCACGCCGTCGTCTTCCCCTCCTGCGACTTCGACCTGCCGACCATCGAGGCGCCGCGCGCGCGCGTCCTTGATCGCCGCGCCCTCGCCCGCCCCTTGGGCGAGGTCATCCCGCCCCTGCTCGACCTCGCCCTCGAGCAGTGGCGCGGCCGCAAGCCCGGCCAGCCGGATCCGGCGCCGCTCGCCCCGGCCGACCTCGGCCGCGCGCGCGACCTCCTGCGCCCCGACCTTCGCCTCACGCCCTCGCTCTCCTCCGAGGAGTTCGACGCCCAGCTCGCGCGCCTCTCCGCCGAGCAGCTGGCCGTCTTCCGGATGATGGAGGGCAACCCCCGCCTGCGCGTGACCGGCCCCGCCGGCACGGGCAAGACTCTCATGGCCCTCGAGGCCTGCCGGCGCGAGGCGCGGCTCCGCCCCTCGTCCCGCATCGGGCTCGTCTGCTTCAACCGCCTGCTCGGCCGCCATCTCGCCTCCGCCGCCGAGCGCGAGGGCCTCGCCAACGTCGTCGCGGGGACCCTCTTTCGCCAGATGGACCTCCTCCTCGGCCTCGAGGCCGTCCCGGTCGGCTCGCCCCACGCCGCCTACGTCGAGCGCGCCGCGCTCGCCGCGGCCGCCGCCGAGGCGCTGCCCGAGTCGGAGAAGCTCGACCTGCTCGTGGTCGACGAGGGGCAGGATTTCCGCCTGACGCCCGACCATCTCCGCGTGCTCGGCGGGCTCCTGCGCGGCGGCTTCGCCTCCGGCCGCTGGCGCTGGTTCGAGGACCCCGCCCAGGCGCTGGTCTACGCGGCGACCCCGCCCGCGCCGCACCCGGCGGCCGACGCCGCGCGCCGCGAGCTCGACGCCGCCCCCGAGGCGCGCCTTGAGCGCAACTGGCGCAACACCGAGCCCGTGGCGCTCGCCTTCGCGCGCGTCACCGGGCACGGCGCGGGCGTCGGCTCCGGCTTCGAGGGCCCGGGCGTGGCCGCCGCGCTCGCGCCCGCCGGCCGCGAGCTCGACGCGCTCGACGCCCTGCTGCGCAAGGTCGTCCTCCCGCGCCACCGCCCGGAGGAGGTCGCCGTCCTCAGCGTCCGCGGCACCGGCCGCGAGCTCTTCCACGGCGTGGCGAAGCTGGGCGGCGTCCCGGTCGCGGAGTGGGAGGGCGGTCCCGCGCGCCCCGGCGAGCTGCGCGTCTCCACCGTGGCTAAGGCCAAGGGCCTCGAGGCCCACGCCGTGGTGCTGGTCGACCTCGAGCGCCTTGCCTCGGAGCGCGAGCGCCGCGCGGCGTACGTGGGGATGTCCCGCGCCAAGTACGCGCTCTACGTCCTCGCCGGTCCCGAGGCCTACGAGGCCGTCGTGCGGGCCGCCTCCGGGCCGGCCTAGCCGCCGAGCCCGCCGCGCTTGCCGCCGAGCACCGCCGCGCCGATCAGGGCGGTGGAGAGGAAGGCCATCGCCCACACGCCGAGGGCGGCCGCCAGCTCCGTGCCGTTGCCGAGGGAGGACACGAGGGCGAAGATCGCCTTGGTGATGGGGTAGTGCTCCGCGCGCTGGGCGAGGATGAGG
>CAIPVK010000003.1 GCA_903868455.1 uncultured Opitutia bacterium | reverse complement strand
TCAATCCGTCCTTGCCCGAGGGCCGCCCCGCGGCTGTCCTAGCGCGATGGACGCGACCCCGTCGCCCAAGGAACTGGTCCTCCGCGGCCTGTCCGCCGCCCCCGGGGTGGCGGTCGGCCCCGCCTACCTGCTCCAGCGCGGGGTGGCCAAGGTGCCCAAGTACGCCGTCGCCGACGTCGACGCCGAGCTGGCGCGCCTGCGCACGGCCCTCGACGCTACGCGGGCGCAGATCGGGGCCCTGCGCGACGAGGTCGCCCGCCGCATGGGCGAGTCCGAGGCGGCGATCTTCGAGGCCCACCTGCTCGTGCTCGAGGACGACCTGCTGGTCGGCGAGGTCGAGCGCCGCGTCCGGCGGCGCAAGCTCAACGTCGACCACGTCTTCTCCGCCGTCGCCGCGCGCTACATCAAGGCGATCGCCAAGATCGACGACGCGTTCCTGCGCGAGCGCGCCTCCGACATCCGCGACGTCACGGGGCGCGTGCTCGACAACCTGCTCGGCCTCGGCCGCGCCGGGCGCGCCGGCGAGCCCTCCGTCATCGCGGCGTCCGAGCTGACGCCCTCGGACACCGCGGCGCTGCCCGCGGACGAGGTGCTGGCGCTCGTCACCGAGGGCGGCAGCCGCAACTCCCACTCCGCCATCATGGCCCGCGCCCTCGAGGTGCCGGCCGTGGTCGGCGTCCACGGCCTGGTCGCGGCCCTCGCCGCGGGCGACACGGTGGTCGTCGACGGCGACGCCGGGGAGGTCATCGTCCATCCCTCCCCCGCCGCGCTCGAGCGCGCCCGCGCCGCCGCGGAGGCGCGGGCCGCCCGCCGCCGCGCGCTCCTGGCCGACGACGGGCGCCCGGACGCCGACGAGGAGGGCGCGCCCTTCGTCCTGCAGGCCAACATCGGCGGCGCGGACGACCTCGCGGACGCCCGCGCGACGCGCGCCGCCGGCGTCGGGCTCTACCGCACCGAGAACCTCTTCCTGCGCCTCGACGGCTGGCCCGACGAGGCGACCCAGGCGGAGGAGTACCTCCGGGTCGTCCGCGAGGCCGCGGGGATGCCGGTCACCTTCCGCACGCTCGACATCGGCGGCGACAAGCACCTCGCGGGCCACGAGCCCGAGGCCAACCCCTTCATGGGCTTCCGCGCCCTCCGGCTGTGCCTCGAGCGGCCCGAGGTCTTCCGGCCCCAGCTCCGCGCCATCCTGCGCGCGGCGGCGCACGGCCCGGTGTCGGTCATGTTCCCGATGGTCTCCGGCCTCGGCGAGCTGCGCCAGGCGAGGGCGGCGCTCGCCTCCGTCGCGGCGGAGCTCGCGGCCGAGGGCGTGCGGCCCGCCTCGCCCGTGCGCGTCGGCGCGATGATCGAGATCCCCTCCGCCTCGGTCGTGGCGGACGCGCTCGCCGCCGAGTGCGACTTCCTCAGCGTCGGCACGAACGACCTCGTCCAGTACCTCCTCGCCGTCGACCGCGGCAACGACCGCGTCGCCTCGCTCTACGATCCCTGCCACCCCGCGGTGCTCCTCACGCTCCGCCACATCTTCGCCTCGGCCGCGAACCGCGGCGCGCCCTGCGGCGTCTGCGGCGAGCTCGCGGCCGACCCCGGCTGGGCCGCGCTCCTGCTCGGCCTCGGCGCGGACACCCTCTCCATGACCGCCGCGGCCATCCCCGAGGTGCGCCACGTCCTGCGCCGCACCCGCCGCGAGGACCGCGAGCGGCTCGCCGCCGAGTGCCTGCGCGACGCCGACCCCGCCGCCACGGCCGCCCGCCTGAGGGAGTTCGCCGCCGCCCGCCTCCGTCCCCGCGCCTGAGCCCATGAGCCGCCCCGCCGCCAACCCCCATGTCGAGTCGCTCCGCGCCTACGTGCCGGGCGAGCAGCCGCAGGGCGGGGGGTGGGTGAAGCTCAACACCAACGAGCACCCTTGGCCGCCGAGCCCCCGCGCCTCGGCGGCGGCCGCCGCCGCCCTCGCCGACCCGGCCCGGCTGCGTCTCTACCCCTCGCCCGACGCCGCCCCGCTGCGCGAGGCCGCGTCGCGGCTGCACGGGCATCCCGCCGCCGACATCGTCGCGGGCAACGGCTCGGACGACCTGCTCAACCTCCTCATCCGCGCCTTCGCCGGGCCGGGACGGCCGGTGGGCGTGATCGACCCGAGCTACTCGCTCTACGGCGTGCTCGCCGCCGCGCAGGCCGCGCCCGTCGTCCGCGTCCCGTTCCCCGCCGAAGGCCGGCTCGACCCCGCGGCGATCGCCGCCTCGGGCGCCGCGCTCTTCCTCCTCACGAACCCCAACGCGCCGCTCGGCCACGCCTTCGCGCCGGCCGAGGTCGAGGCCGCGGCGCGCGCGTTCCCCGGGCTGCTCGTGGTCGACGAGGCCTACGCGGCCTTCGCCGAGGCGGACTGCGCCGCGCTGCCCGCGCGCCTTCCCAACGTCCTCGTGACGCGCACGCTCTCGAAGTCCCACGCGCTCGCGGGGCTGCGCGCCGGCTACGCGCTCTGCCCGCCGGGAGTGGCCGACATCCTCCACCGGGTGCGCGACAGCTACAACCTCGACGCGCTCGCGCAGGCCGCCGCCGCCGCCGCGCTCGACGACCGGGAGTGGCTCGCCGACGCCGTCTCCCGGGTTCGCGCCGCCCGCGCCCGCCTCGCCGAGGGCTTGGCCGCGCTCGGCTGGACCGTGCGCCCCTCGCAGGGCAACTTCGTCCTGGCCTTCCCGGCGCGCGCGGGCGAGTCGCCCTCGCCGGCGCTCGCCGAGTCGGCCTTCGCCCACCTCCGCGCCCGCCGCATCCTCGCCCGGCGTTTCCCCAACCATCCGCTGACCGAATCCGGCCTTCGCGTCTCGGTCGGACGCCCGGAGGAGATGGAGGCGTTCCTCGCCGCCGCCGCGGACTGGACGGCAGGGCGGGGTTGACTTCCCGGCCCGCCGCGGGGATGAACCCCGCATGAGCACGGCTGCCAGGACCAGCACCGTCCGGCGGGACACCGCCGAGACCCAGATCACCCTGAGCGTCGACCTCGACGGCACGGGCCGCGCCGAGGTCGACACCGGCGTGGCGTTCCTCGACCACATGCTGACCCTGCTGGCCAAGCACGCCGCCCTCGACCTCAAGGTCAAGGCCGCCGGCGACACCGCGGTCGACTACCACCACACGGTGGAGGACACCGGCATCGTGCTCGGGCAGGCCCTGCGCGAGGCGCTCGGCGACAAGGCGGGCATCCGCCGCTACGGGTTCTTCGTCCTGCCGATGGACGAGGCCCTCGCCCGCGCCGTCATCGACCTCTCCAACCGCCCCATCCTCGTCTACCAGGCCGAGATCTCCAACTACATGGTGCGCGACTTCAACATCGCCCTCGTGCGCGAGTTCTTCCAGGGCCTCACCAACTCGCTCGGGTGCAACCTGCACCTGCGCCTGGAGTACGGCGACGAGCCCCACCACATCGCGGAGGCCCTCTTCAAGGCCTTCGCCCGCGCGCTCCGCGTCGCGATCGAGCGCGACCCGAGGTCGGGCGGCGCCATCCCGAGCACCAAGGGCACGCTGTGAGCGGCGCCCGCGTCCCGTCCGTCGCCCTCCTCGACTACGGCGGGGGCAACCTGCGCAGCGTGCGACGCGCCCTCGAGGCCGCCGGCGCCTCCGTCCGCCTCGCCGCCGCCCCGCGCGAGGCCGAGGGGGCCGACGCGGTGGTGTTCCCCGGACAGGGCGCGATCGGCGACTGCATGGACTGCCTCGGGCGCACGGATTTCTCGACCTTCCTGCGCGAGTGGATCGCCGCCGACCGGCCCTTCCTCGGCGTCTGCCTCGGGCTCCAGGCGCTCTTCGAGCGCTCGGAGGAGGGGGGCAGGGCGGGGCTCGGCGTCTTCCCGGGGCGGATCACCCGCTTCCCCTCGGGAGGCGGCCTGCGCATCCCCCACATGGGCTGGAACGAGGCCCGCTTCGTCCCGGGCGCGGGCCTGACGGAGGGCCTGCGGACGGAGGGCGAGCCCTTCTACTTCGTCCACAGCTACCGGCTCGTCGAGACCGACCCCGCGCTCGTCTGGTGCGTCACGGACTACGCCGGCGAGTTCGTCAGCGGCGTCCGCCGCGGCCGCGTGCTGGCGACCCAGTTCCACCCCGAGAAAAGTCAGGCCAAAGGCTTGCAACTCTACCGCAACTTCCTGACGTTGGTGCGCGACTGACCCGCGCTCCCGCGGGAGTCCCGACCCCACCTCCCGCCATGCCCGAGAAGCCCGCCATCCTCAAGTTGGACGACAAGGAGTTCGTCCTCCCCGTCCTCGTCGGTTCCGAGGGCGAGCGCGCCGTCGACGTCCGGACCCTCCGCGACACGACCGGCCACATCACCTTCGACGACGGCTACGGCAACACCGGCGCCTGCGAGTCCGGCGTGACCTTCATCGACGGCGAGAAGGGCATCCTCCGCTACCGCGGCTACTCCATCGAGGAGCTCGCCGAGAAGTCCACCTTCATCGAGACCGCCTACCTCCTCATCTACGGCCAGCTGCCCTCCGCCGCCCAGCTCGCCGCCTTCAAGGAGCGCATCCTCGACAACGCCCAGGTCCACGAGGGCCTGCGCATCGCCCTCTCCGGCTTCCCCTCGACCGCCCACCCGATGGCGGTCCTCTCCGCCACCCTGAACACGCTCGGCTGCTACTATCCCGAGCTCGGCACCAACGAGCGCGCGCACGA
The DNA here is from genome assembly GCA_903868455.1 of uncultured Opitutia bacterium. GTDB lineage: Bacteria > Verrucomicrobiota > Verrucomicrobiia > Opitutales > UBA953 > UBA8828. The sequence goes on along the minus strand of CAIPVK010000003.1, from coordinate 1,745 downwards.
CCTCGCCCAGCTCGACGAGGCGGCGGCCGTCCTCATCTCCAAGGTCCGCACCCTGGCCGCGCTCGCGCACCGCGCCAAGGAGGGCCAGCCCCCGGTCTACCCGAAGCCCGGCCTGAACTACTGCGGCAACTTCCTGCACCTGATGTTCTCCCAGCCCAACGCGGACTCGGAGATCCATCCCGAGGTGGCCAAGGCCCTCGACCTCATCCTGCTGCTCCACGCCGACCACGAGCAGAACTGCTCGACCTCGACCGTCCGCATGGTCGCCTCCGGCGGCGCCAACCTCTTCGCCTCGGTCTCGGCCGGCGTCTGCGCCCTCTGGGGCCCGCTCCACGGCGGCGCCAACCAGGCCGTGATCGAGATGCTCGAGGAGATCCACCGCTCCGGCGACGACGGCTCGCGCTTCATCGCGGCGGCCAAGGACAAGTCGAGCGGCGTCCGCCTGATGGGCTTCGGCCACCGCGTGTACAAGAACTACGACCCGCGCGCCAAGATCATCAAGGCCCAGTGCGACAAGGTCCTCAAGGTCCTCGGCCGCAAGGATCCCCTGCTCGACATCGCCATGCGCCTCGAGGACGCCGCGCTCAACGACCCCTACTTCAAGCAGCGCAACCTCTACCCCAACGTCGACTTCTACAGCGGCATCATCCTCAAGGCCATCGGCATCCCCTCGGAGATGTTCACCGTCATCTTCGCCATCGGCCGCATGCCCGGCTGGATCTCCCACTGGAAGGAGATCGCCGAGGCTCCCAAGCAGAAGATCCACCGCCCCCGCCAGGTCTACGTCGGCGAGACCCTGCGGTCCTACGTCCCGATCGAGAAGCGCGGCTGAGCCCCCGGGGGCTCGCTTTCGCCTTCCCTAGCCCGCCGGCCGGGGTAGGCTCCGCGTCCATGGACATCGGCGTCGTCAACGGCCCCAACCTCGACCGGCTCGGCAAGCGCGAGCCGGAGGTCTACGGCACCCGCACGCTCGCCGACCTCGAGGCCGAGGTGGCCGCGCACGCCAAGTCCCGCGGCCTCAAGGCCCGGTTCTTCCAGTCCAACCACGAGGGCGAGCTGATCGACACCCTCTCCAAGTGGGCGGACGACGGCGTCCGGTTGCTCGTGATCAACCCGGGCGGCCACACCCACGTGAGCGTCGCCCTCCGCGACGCCATCGCCGGCAGCGGCATGCGCGCCGTCGAGGTGCACCTCTCCAACATCTACAAGCGCGAGTCCTTCCGCCACGCCTCGGTCACGGCGGGCGCGTGCGACGGCGTCATCACGGGTCTGGGCTTCGAGGGCTACCGCCTGGCGGTCGACTACCTCGCCGCCAAGGCCAAGGCCTGAGCAAGGGAGGGAGGCCGACCCTTTCGGATCGGCCTCCCGTTTGGAGCCAGGCACGATAAGCCGGATTCTGTGACGGGTGGCACTCGCCGGTCCCGCCCGCATCCATTCCTCTTTCCTCTCGGAACCGCCTCGCGGCGGTGCGACAACCCGGGTCCTCGGCGGGCGGCCTCGAACGGCCCCTGTTTGTCTTGCACCGGATTGGGTTTGCCGTGCCCCCTCGGTCGCCCTCGGGGCGGTGGGCTCTTACCCCACCGTTTCACCCTTGCCTTCCCCCTTTCGGGTTCGGGCGGTCTGTTCTCTGTGGCACTTTCCGTCGCGGCTCGCGCCGCGCCCCGGCTTGCGCCGGGAATCCTGCCCTGTGGTGTCCGGACTTTCCTCGCGGCGAACCGCGCGGATGCGTGTGGTCTGACTGTGTG
>CAIPVK010000002.1 GCA_903868455.1 uncultured Opitutia bacterium | reverse complement strand
TTCCGGTCCGACCGCGAGATGGCGCCGAACGGGCAGAAGCTGGCCGCCCTGCTGGGCGACGACCCCCGGCCCGTGATCTTCGGCGGCGACATCAATTTCTGGCCGGGCACCCGCACGCTCGGCGCGCTCGAGGCCCGGTTGACGCGCCTGCCCAAGACGGGGCCGAAGGGCACCTACCCGGCCGACAACCCGCGGGGCGAGATCGACCACCTGTTCGTCCATCCCGCGGCCGCCTGGCGGGTGCGCGAGAGCCGCGTCGTTCCCGAGGCCGTCGCCTCCGACCACCGCCCGGTCGTCGCCGAGGTCGAGCTCCTGCCCGCGCCCGCGGCCAAGTGAGGCTCAGGGCAGGTCGGCGAGCCGCACCGAGGCCTCGGGCGAGGTCAGCAGGCGGCCGGTGAGGGCCTCCAGGCCGGGCGCGCAGGCGGCCGGGCCTTGGTCGTCCTCGAGTTCGCCTTCCGCCTCGCTGTCCAGCATCCGCCAGACCTCGCCGACCGTGAGGTGCTCGATGGGCCGGGCGGGCACCTGCACGGGCTCCGGTTGCCCGGCGAGCTTGGCCGGCGCGAGCAGGCCGAGGGCCTGGAGCCGCGCGAGGCAGGCGTCCACCGCCCCGAGGGGCATGCGGGCGGCCTCGGCGATGGCGGAGGGCGTGGGGCCGACCTTCCCCGCGCGGTGGCGGCGGAGCGTCTCGGCGAGGCAGACGAAGGCCAGCGAGCGTCGCGCGCGGTGGCTGAGGCCGTCCCACCCCTTGCCGGTCAGGGCGCGGCGGTGCTGGAAGGCGCAGGCGACCTGGCCGCCGATCAGCAGGATGAGCCAGGAGACGTAGCCGCCGAACATCAGGACGGGCACGATGCCGAGCTCGCCGTAGAGCGTGCGGAACTCGAGCACCTTGCCGATGTAGGCCGCGGCCAGCAGCTGGTTGCCGAGGATGAGGGCGCCCGCCACGAGGCCGCCCATCAGGGCCGAGGACCAGCGCACGCGCGCGTTCGGGAGCAGGCGGTAGAGGAAGGCCAGGCCCGCGGCCAGCAGCCCGAGGGTGACCAGCTCCGGGCCGGCGCCGCGCAGGAAGGCGATGGCCCGCTCGCCGCCGGGCAGGTGCGACACCCAGGCGGCCGCGCCCGCCCCGGCGACGCTCGCCCGCTCGACGATCGCGCCGACGGAGAAGACCGCGAGGCTCGCGCTGCCGAGCAGGAAGAAGAGGACGAGGAAGAGGCAGTAGCGCGCGAAGCGCTCGCCCCAGGGCCGCCCGCGCTCCGAGCGCCAGGTGGCGTTGAGCGCGTCCTCCACGCGGCCGAGCATCATCACGGCGAGGAGCAGCACGAGCCCGAGGCCGATGGCGCCCGCGGTGCCGTTGGCGGCGTTCGCCAGCAGGCGGTCGACCATCGCGTCGAGGTCGCGGTTGACCTCGGCCAGCGTCGGGTGCGCGCCCTTGGCGCCGCCGGCCACCTGCGGGGCGGCGTATTGGATCGCGGCCACCAAGGCCTGCTTGGCCGGGTTCTCGCCGCCGGCGGCCTGGCGGGCCAGGACGAAGCCGGAGACCGTCAGGGCGAGCGCCAGCACCGGGCCGACGGCCATGAGCGAGTAGTAGGTGAGGGCCGCCGCGCGCTGCGGGAGCTGGTTGGCGACCGTGCCGCGCAGGGTCGTCACGACCGTGCGCCAGACGCCGGCGGCCTTGCCCGCGAGGTCCGATCGGGCCAGCCAGGCGGGCGTCCAGAGCGCGCGCTCGGCCGAGCGGAGGCGTCGGGGCAGGGAAGGGCGGTCGGCCGG
>CAIPVK010000001.1 GCA_903868455.1 uncultured Opitutia bacterium | reverse complement strand
GAGGTGCCCCGGGCAGGGCTCGAACCTGCACGCCTTGCGGCAAGGGATTTTAAGTCCCGTGTGTCTGCCATTCCACCACCGGGGCCGACCGTGAGGGGAGATTCGCCGAGGCCGGACCGAAGGCAACCCCGGACCTCGCCGCGCGCTTTCGTTCTTCGTTTTTCCCGGCGGGGCACCCATCATGTCGCACCCCATGAGCCGCCGCCTCCTGCCGATCCTCCTCGCCGCCTCCTGCCTCGCCGAGCCCCCTCGCCCGGCCGACTTGGGCGACACCTGGAACCTCTCCGGCAAGGTCCGCCACCACCTCGGCGGCGGCCAGGATGGATTCTCCATCGACTCGAGCGCCGCGCGCCTGGAGTTCCTGACCCAGCTGACCCATCTCGACGGCTGGCACCTCTCGCTCTCCGGCGCCGCCGGCGCGGAGGGGCACGACCTCAAGCCGGGGACCATCGCCGGCCTGCCCAAGCTGGAGTCGGTCCGAGAGCTCGACGTCGGCCTCGTCCTCTCCAAGCCCGCCGGCGCCCAGGGCGGCCCCTCGCGCTTCTACGCGCTCGAGCTCGGCACGCGCACGGCCGACGCCGCGGGCCTCGAGGAGGGCATCGCCGTCTCCTTCGCGGGCGGCTCGTCGTGGAAGATCGACGAGACGTTCACCTTGGGCTACATGATCCTCGCGGAGAGCCGCGAGGCCGACGACGACCTCTTCCTCATCGTCCCGACCTTCCGCTGGGCCTTCGCCCAGGACTGGTCGCTGGCCACGGGCCGCAAGGCCCTCGTCCTCGCCAACCAGCTGGCGAAGGACGAATCCGTCTCGCTCACCGTCGGGTACGAGGGCGAGGAGACCCGGCTCGAGGACCTCGCCGGCCAGGAGGCGCGCCTGCTCGACCAGCGCCTCTACGCCGACCTCGGCTACTCCTGGAAGAGTGGCGGGTGGACCTCCGCGCGACCCTCGGCTGCGAGATCGATGGCGAGATGGAATTCCAGGTCGGCGGCGGGGTGACGAAGGTCGACCCCGGCCAGGGACTGCGCCTCGGGATTGTCGGGAAGATTAGGCTTTGAGAGGAGCGGGGAGTGGGGAGCGAGAATGCTAGCCCGCCAAACGGCTAACCGGCTAACCGGGGGAGTGGGGTACCTAGCGGATATACCCAGCCGTTGCCGGGTGCCATTCGCTAGGTGATTCCCGGGCTCGTCATCGGCAGGAAACAGACGCTTCATTCTCATCCGCCACGCGCCATGCCCGCCGTCCACCTCCACCCCATCCTTGCCAAGCGTACGCAAAAACGCACGCTAAGGGGCATGCAGACCGTACCCGCCACCCGAGCCCGCGCCCGGCTCTACCAACTGATCGACGCCTCGGCCCACGAGCCCATACAGATCACCGGCAAGCGCGGCAGCGCCATCCTCGTCTCCGCCGAGGACTGGGCCAACATCCAGGAGACCCTTCACCTCCAGGCCATCCCGGGCATGGGCGCGTCCATTCGGCGCGGCCTCGCCACTCCCTTGGGCAAGACCCGCAAGCGGCTCAAGTGGTGAGCTGGACGCTTGTCTATACCCGGCAGGCCGAGAAGGACGCGGCCCTGGCCGCCAAGGCAGGCCTCAGGCCGCGCATCGAGCCGCTCCTAGGCCTGCTGGAACGCGACCCCTTCGGCACACCCCCACCTCTCAAGAAGCTGCTCGGCGACCTGGCCGGAGCCTACTCCCGACGCATCAATCTCCAGCACCGACTGGTCTATCAGGTCCTACCCGAGAGACGGACGGTCAAGGTCCTGCGAATGTGGACCCATTATGGGGAATGACAAACACGGGTGAAAAGGTCACGCACGCGGCCGCGACCCTACCTGAGATAAGGATTCGGAGGAGTCGGAGGTTGGGGAAGATTCGGAGAATCTGATGGCTGGGCGGCCGGCTCGGAGAGCCAGCCCTACCCGCGCCGCAGGCGCGACTGCCGGGAGCGAAGCTCCCTCCGCTGCCACCGCTGCTACCGCTGCCACCGCTGTTCCGCCGAACGAGGGCATGGGCGTAACCCTGCCCCTACCCCAAGCGAGGATGGGGAGCGGGCGGTCCGCTCGGCGAGCGGCCCCTACCTAGCGACCTTAACGGTTAGCCGGTCAGCCAATTAGCAAATCCTCCTGCAAATCTCGCAGGGCCGGAGGCCCTCCGCTGCTACCGCTGCCACCGCTGCCACCGCTGTTCCGCTAAACAAGGGCATGGACGTAACCATGCCCCTACCCCTTGCGACGATGACGAGGATACGGAGGAGCAAGAGGATAACCTACCGGGGCCGAAGGCCCCTCCGCCACTACCGCTAGCACCGCTGGTACCGCTAATACCGTCAAACAACCGCCAACCCCTAGCCCCCTAGTACCCCAGTCCCCTTCTTTCATCTGAATTCGTTCATCTGAACTCTTTCCCCACAATCTCCTTCCCTCCCCTCCCCCTCCCCCTTTCCATCCCCTCATGGGACGACTCGAGGACACCTTCACGCGCTGCAAGGCCGAGGGCCGCGCCGCGTTCGTCAGCTACGTCAGCGCCGGCGATCCCGACGCCGCGACCTCGGCCGAGATCCTCCTCTCCCTCGCGCGCAACGGCGCCGACATCCTCGAGGTCGGCGTGCCCTTCTCCGACCCGCTGGCGGACGGCCTGACGAACCAGCTCGCCGCCCAGCGCGCGCTCGAGTCGGGCATGACCCACGAGGGCTTGCTCGAGGTCCTGCGCAAGGTCCGCGCCGGCACGGACAAGCCGCTCGTCCTCTACACCTACTACAACCTCCTCCTGACCCGCGGGCTCGGGCCCACCTGCAAGGCCCTCCGCGCCGCCGGCGCCGACGCCCTGCTCACGCTCGACTGCCCGCCCGAGGAGGCGGGCGACCTGCTCGCGGCGTGCAAGGCGGAGGGCCTGCAGGCGATCTTCATCGTCGCCCCGACCACGCCGCCCGCGCGCATCGCGTCCATCGCCAAGGTCGCCTCGGGCTTCATCTACTACGTCTCTCGCGCCGGCGTGACCGGCGAGCGCTCGGACCTCGCGGCCGACCTCGCGGCCTCCGTCGCGGAGATCCGCCGCCACACCGCCCTGCCCGTCTGCGTGGGCTTCGGCATCTCCACCCCCGCCCAGGTCGCGGCGGTGGCGAAGGTGGCCGACGGCGTGGTCGTGGGCAGCGCCTTGGTCAACCTCGTGGCCGCCAACCGCGCCACGCCGGCCAAGGCCGCGGAGGCCGTGGGCGCGCGCTGCCGCGAGCTGGCCGCGGGCCTCGCGCGCTGAGTCGGTTTCGCCTTGCCTGAGGGGCGGGCGTTCCCACGCTCGACGCGGTTCCGACGTCGTCGGGGCCGAACGGAACCCCCGCATGGCCAAGACGCACGACTGGAAACACAAGGACCTGATCGGGATCGACCCCCTGGGCGCCCCCGAGATCGAGACGATCTTCCGTCAGGCTGACGCCTTCCTGCCCGCCCTCGACCGCCCCGGCGCGCTCGACCTCCTGAAGGGCCACACGGTGGTCAACCTCTTCCTCGAGCCGAGCACGCGCACGCGCACCGCCTTCGACATCTCGGCCAAGCGCCTCGGCGCCGAGGTGGTCTCCATCGACACCTCCGCCTCCTCGCTCGTGAAGGGCGAGACGCTCCGCGACACCGCCCTCAACATCGAGGCGCTGAAGGCCGACGCCATCGTGCTGCGCCACAGCTCGGCCGGCGCCGCGGCCTACCTCGCCCGCCAGGTCGGCCTCTCCGTGGTCAACGCCGGCGACGGCGCGCACGAGCACCCCACGCAGGCGCTGCTCGACGCCTACACCCTGCGCCGCCGCTTCGGCAAGGTCGCCGGGCTCAAGGTCACCATCCTCGGCGACATCCTCTTCAGCCGCGTCGCCCGCTCCAACATCCTCTGCCTGGGCAAGCTCGGCGCGGAGGTCACGCTGGCCGGCCCGGCCACGCTGGTCCCCGCGCGCCTGGCCGAGGCCTTCCCCGGGGTGCGCATCGAGCGCGACCTGCGCAAGGCCCTCTCGGGCGCCGACGCCGTCATGCTCCTGCGCATCCAGCACGAGCGGCAGACGACCACGCACTTCCCCTCGCTCGCCGAGTACACCTCGCAGTTCGGCCTCAACCGCGACCGCGCCGGCTGGCTCAGGCCGAAGGCGGTCATCATGCACCCCGGGCCGATCAACCGCGGCGTCGAGGTGGAGAGCGCGCTGGCCGACGGCGACCGCTCGGTGATCCTCGACCAGGTCAGCCACGGCGTCGCCGTGCGCATGGCCGTCCTCAACCTCTGCGTCAGCGCCCGCTCGCGATGAACACCCCCGACCCCGCCCCCCTCTGGATCCGCGGCGCCCGCGTCATCGACCCCGCGTCGGGGCGCGACGAGCCCAAGGCCGACCTCTTCGCGGTCGGCGGCCGGATCGTCCGCCGCCTCACGCCCGCCCAGCAGGCCAAGGCCCGCAAGGTCGACGGCAAGGGCCTCGTCGCCTGCCCCGGCTTCGTCGACCTCAACTGCCGCCTCGGCCAGCCCGGGCGCTCGGCGCGCGAGACCATCCGCGCGGGCACCCGCGCCGCGGCGGCGGGCGGCTTCACCTCAGTCCTGGCGATGCCGGACACCCTGCCCTGCGTCGACCATCCGGGCACGCTCCAGCTCATCCACGACATCTGCGAGACGGACGCCGCGGTGCGCGTCCTGCCCGCCGGCACCCTGACCAAGGGCCACGCGGGCCAGGCGCTCGCCCCCATCGGCTCGCTCGCGAAGCAGGGCGTCGTCGCGGTGACCGACACCGTGGCCGGCGTCCAGAACAACGAGATCATGCGCCGCGCGCTCGAGTACGCGGCGATGTTCGGCCTGACCGTCATCGACCACTGCCAGGACAGCAGCATGACCGAGGGCGCCCAGATGCACGAGGGCGCGGTCTCGCTCCGGCTCGGGCTGCGCGGCTTCCCCGCCGCCGCCGAGGCCATCGTGGCCGCGAGCGACTGCGCCCTGGCCGAGCTGGCCGGCGCGCGCATGCACCTCCAGGGCCTGTCCTCCGCCGCCTCGATCGAGGTCATCCGCCGCGCCCGCGCCCGCGGCGTGCGCGTGACGGCCGACGCCAACCCGCTCCACCTCCTGCTGACGGACGCGGCCCTCGCCGGCTACGACACCAACCTCAAGCTCAACCCGCCGCTGCGCGAGGAGGCCGACCGCCAGGCGCTCGTCGCCGCCCTCGCCGACGGCGCGCTCGACGCGATCGCCTCCGGCCACGCCCCCTGCACCGCGACGGAGAAGGACCGCGAGTTCGACCTCGCGCCCTTCGGCGCCGCCACCCTCGAGGTCGCGTTCGCCGTCGCCCACGAGGCGCTCGTGCTCTCCGGCGCGGCCGACCTCCCGACGCTCGTCGCGCGCCTGACCCACGGCCCGGCCAAGGTGCTCGGCGTCGCCGCCGGCGCGCTCGCCGAGGGCGCGGCGGCCGACATCGTCCTGCTCGACCCCAAGGCGCGCTGGACCTTCCGGTCCAAGGCCTCGCGCTCGCTCGCCGGCAACCACCCGCTCGAGGGCCGCGCCCTCCGCGGCCGCGTGACCGCCACCTTCGTGGGCGGGCGCGCCATCGACTGACGCCATGTCGGAGGCCGACGCGTTCTCGTGGATGGCCCTCGGGCCGTGGGACTGGACGTTCCTCGTCCTCAGCGCCGGCATGGTCCTGTGGGGCGCCTGGCGCCTGCTGCGCGGCGACGCCACCCCCTCGCCGTCGCTGGAGCCCCTGCCCGCCTCCCCCCTTCCGGCCTGGCCCCAGTCGGTGGCCATGTTCTGCCTCTTCACCGCGACTTTCGCCATAATCGCCATGGGCGGGGCCGTGATCCTGGCGCCGGTCGTATCCCCCCTCCTGGGCCTTATCGTGGCGGATCCCGGCGCCACCATCGGCGGCTTCCAGGGAAGCTCGCTGGTCGGCGGCTTCCTCGGCCAGATGACCGCCGCGGCCCTGCTCATCGGGCTCGGCTGGCTCGAGCCCTCCCTGCTCCACGCCAAGGCCGACGCCTCGGACCGCGAGACGCTGCGCGCCGACGGCCCCGGCCTGCGCCGCCTGCTCGGGCTCTTCGCCGCCGCGCTCGCCCTCACCACCGCCGGCTCCCTGATTTGGACGGCCTTCGAGCACATGGCGGCCGGCCAGGGCACGGTCCTTCCGGACGAGAACCAGCAGATGGTCGAGGCGCTCCTCGGGCACCAAGGGCCGGCCTGGCCGGTGGTCGTGACCGGTCTCTACGTGGTCGTCGGCGCCCCGCTCGTCGAGGAGCTCGGCTTCCGCGGCATGATCTACCCCGCCTTCCGCCGCGTGATGCCGAGGGGCTGGGCTGTCGCGATGGTCGGCATCCTCTTCGGCATCATCCACGGCAACCTCGCCACCCTGCTCCCGATCAGCCTGCTCGGGGCGTGGCTCTGCCTCGTGCGCGACCGCTTCGGGCTCGGCGCCTGCGTGGCGCTGCACGCGATGAGCAACGCGTGGAGCCTCGCCTGGCTGCTGCGCGCGCCCGACGTGGCCCGCCACCTCTGAGCCCATGGGGCCCGTCGCCCGCCGACCCGAGGACCGGCTCGACCGGCTGGGCGAGCGCGAGCTCGTGCGGCGGATCGTCGCCGCCCTCGGCGCGGCCTGCCCGCCCGCGCCGCGCGGCCCGGGGAGCGATTGCGCCGCGCTCGAGACCGCGGGCGAGCGGCGCTACCGCATCGCCACGGTCGACGGCGTCCTGCTCGGCCGGCACTTCGACCTCTCGACGCCGGCCGAGGCGGCCGGGCGCAAGCTCGTGCACCGCAACCTGAGCGACCTCGCCGCGGCGGGCGCAAGGCCGTCCGACGGCCTGCTCACCCTCGTGGCGGGCGGCGACCTCTCCGCCGAATGGCTCGAGGCGTTCGCCCGGGGCGCGGGCGCGGCGGCGACCGACGCGGGGCTGGAGATCGTCGGCGGCGACGTCGCGCGCGGGCCCGACGGCCACCTCGCGGCGCACCTCGCCGTCACGGGCTTCGCCCACCGCGTCCTCGCCCGCCAGGGCGCGCGGGCGGGCGACGCGCTCCTCGTGACCGGCGCGCTCGGCGGCTCGCGTCTCGGGCGCCACCTCGCCTTCGCCGCGCGCCTCGCCGAGGGCGAGTGGCTCTGCGGCCAGGCCGCGGTGACCGCGTGCACGGACCTCTCCGACGGCCTCGCGGCCGACCTGCCGGGCCTGCTCGGGACGCTCGGCGCGACGATCGACCTCGCCGCGCTGCCTGTCTCGGACGCCGCCCGGCGCCTCGCCGCCTCCGACGGTGTGCCCGCCGAGGAGCACGCCTGGCGCGACGGCGAGGACCACGAGCTGCTGTTCGCCGTGGAGCCGGGCATGGCCGACTGGGTCGAATCCGCCTTCCGAGCCGCCTTCCCGGCGACGCCCCTGACGCGCCTCGGGGTCGTCGAGCGCGACGGCGGGGTGCGCGACAAGCAAGGTCGCGCGCCTACCGGCGGCGGCTTCAGCCACTTCGGGCCGGGCTAGGCTTCCCGCCGCGTGCTCCCGCTGGGACTCGAACCCAGATCGCCGGCTTCGGAGGCCAGAATTCTATCCATTGAAATACAGGAGCGGACGGACGCGGTGAGCAAACCCCGCCCCCTCCCACGGTCAAGCCCCTTCCCGGCTCAGCGCTGGCGCAGGCGCTCGGAGCTCCTCAGACGGAAGGCGCGGACCTGGACGTCGGGCGTCGCGCGGTAGATGGCGGAGACGTCGGACAGGCGCTGCAGAACCCAGGGCGCGAGGATGTTCTCCCCGTTCTTGGTGTAGACGATGTCGTCGGCCACGAAGACGCAGGAGTGGATCACGCTGTCGCCGGTCACGTAGACGAGGACGTCGCCGAAGCGGCGGGGGCCGTCGACCGGCTCGTAGTTGGCGAGCAGGGCCCCGGAGGCGAGGCGCGTGTCGAGGTAGTAGCCGATGGGGGAGTTGTTGAAGAAGTTGAGCGAGGTCCAGTGGCAGTCGGGGAAGCGCCCGCCGATGGCCTGGTCGAGGGTCGGGTAGGTGTAGAGCCGGCGGCGGGCCATCGCCGGGAGCAGGCGCGACACATCGATCGACGTCACGCTGTCGCGCTGGAGGGCGCCCTTGAGGAACGGCAGGGTGTCGGCGTCGGGGAAGCCCGCGCTCCAATAGTCGATCAGCGCCGCGGAATCGGCCTTCTCCGGCAGGGAGAGGTCGACGATGAGGGCGCGCGTGCGCGACATCGTGCGGAACACCTCCTGGACCTCCTGCGGGGTCTCGGCGAGCGCGAGCAGGGTGCGGAGGTCGCTGAAGACGAGGGTGTCGCCGCGCTTCCAGACCATGCGGCGCAAGGCCGCCTTCTGACGCTCGCCGAGGTGGGACTGCCGGAGCCAGTCGTCGAGCGTCTCGCCGACGATGAAGACGGGGTCGCGGTGGAACTCGTTGAGGGGGGACTTGGCGAGCTCGGGGTAGACGACGGCGCGCATGGCCGGCGCGAGCGCGAGGAGGTCGTCGATCTCGGGGAAGATGACGAAGGCGCCGTCCTGCATCACGTGGCGGGCGGGGTCCATCATCCGGGCGAGCATCTCGGCCGGCAGGCCGGCGCGGACGAGCAGCTCGCGCACCGAGGCCTGGGTGCCGCCGGCGAAGGCCCAGCGTGGGCGGCTGGTGGGCTTCTGGATGAGGGCGAGCAGGTGGTCGGGCGCCTCGAGGTAGAGGGTGCGGACGCGGATCTCGCCGAACTTGTCGGACTTCGTCGTCCAGACCGGCTCGCCGTTGAGATCGGAGAGCGCGGTGAAGGCCGGGCTGGCGCCGGGGACGAGCGAGAGGAGGACGGCGAGCAGGCCGAGGCGCATTTACAACTGTTAAGGCCTCCGTTCGGCCACCGTCCAGCCCCAACTCAGGCTAGCGGCCTCGGACCTCGAAGACCAAGGGGATATCCCCCTGGCGCGAGACCCGGCGTGAGAGCACGCGGGGGAAGTCGGTCTCCCAACCCTTGGGAAAGAAGCGGTCGCCCTCGATGGACAGACCCACCCGTGTGATGTAGAGCCGCTCGCACCAAGGCAACCCCTCGGCGTAGACGCGCTCGCCTCCCGTGATCCAGATGGGCCCGGGCCAGGGGGACCGGGCGGCGAGCTCGACGGCGGCCTCGAGGGTCGCGGCGCGCTCGGCGCCGGGGAAGACCTTG